>DAIRTX010000030.1:0-38006 GCA_036803685.1 Verrucomicrobiota bacterium
CGTTGCCGAACGCGTCCTCAATCTTCACCACCGGCTGCGTCGCAAACGCCACCCCGGCGACCGTGCTCGCCGAGGGCTGTGTCGTCACCACCAGTTTGCTCGCCGCACCCGCCGAGAACACAATATTTCCGCTCGTGACAGGCGTCAAACCCGTCATCCCCGCCGTGGCGGTCGCCGTCAACGTCATCGTGTCCGACTTCGAATAAACCGGAGTCGAAATCGTGACGCTGTTGGCACCGCTCCCAATGCTCCCCGTGAGCACCCCGCTCAACGCCCCGCCGCCCGTTGCTTTGCTCAAGGTGATGGTGGGGGCACTGGCCAGGTTCGCCGGATTGCCGTAGGCATCCTGCGACTGCACCGTCACGCTGAAGGCCGTCCCCGCCGTCCCGGTGACCGGCACCGTCGTGTATGCCAGCTTGCTCGCCGTGCCCGCTGTCGGCGTGATGGTGAGGGTGTTGGCATCCGGGAAGGTGAGGTCGGGCAGGGAGAACCCGATGATCTGGGTAGCGGCCTTGTTCAGGATGAGGGGGACTGTGGCCACGCCGTTGGTGAACCAAACACTGATAGTCTGGGGCGATCCGATAAGGTTCGTGCCGTTGAAGGAGCCGTAGCTGCCGTTGGGGGCGGCAGAGAAACCGGAGATGGTGACGTTGTGCGCCCCGGTGTAGGTGGTATCCGTGCTGATCCCCCACCTCCCATTATTCTTTTGGACCGTCAGGGTGATGGTGTCGCCGGCGCCGGCCACCGGAGTGAGGGTGGCGGCGGCGGCGGTGGCCGAATACGCGTTGCCGCCCGAGTATTCGGCCACGAATGAGACGGATCCTGTGGTGGCGCTTGCCTGGCTGTAGAATAAGTTCCCGCTGGCATCATCGAGCTGGTCTTTGACCGTGCCCACCGCGCCTATGCCGCCGCTGGAGGTAAACATGGCGCTTGCGATCATGCTGGCGCCGGTGCCGTCGGCGGTAATCGAGCCGCCGTAGGTCGAGCTGAACCATCCTATCGGTATCTTCACTTCCAGCGAATATGTGGTGCCGTTGATTGCGTAGGACCCGGTGGCATTCGAATCGTATACACCGTATCCGCTGGACAGGTTGGACACCCGGGGGGTTATGGTGCCGTCAGTAAACGCGCCCATGCCAGGATAGGGGGTGTTGTAAGAATAGAGCACTATCGACACGATGGGGACCCCGCCGTGGGGGGCGGTGTCCACATAAATCTGCAGGATGTGATCGGCGAACCCTGCGCCCGCCGTGCCCAGGTTCAGTTGCACCCAGTAAGACTGTTTGGGGTTGTTGGCGTAGGGGTTCGCCGTATCGAACCGGTAATACACGTTCTGAATCAGGTTCAAGGTGCTGGCCGGGGAAGTGCCGTTGGCCGTGGACATGGCAGACCAGAATTGGGTGATGTCGTTGGCGCTACCGGGGTTGGCTCCGGCGTTGCTTCCGTCTGTTTGAGAATAGACGTTTCCCGTCCAGTCGCTGAATGTCCCATCTATGGCAATGGCGGTGGGACCCACAAACTGGGCATGGGTTACAGATGGGTTAATAGCAAGCACCAGCGCTGTCCCCAGCAGCCTGCCCAAGACGGAGAAGGTAATTTTCATGTTCATCATGTATATCAGGTCATCGTGAAATTTCCGCTCGCGTCGTTCGTGATCGGTCACGGCACGTGTTCCGGGCCGGAGTTTTCGGGAAGGTCAGTGCGCAGTCCTTGCAATTCCACGGTCGCCGGGCTGGAAACCGGAGCCGTTGATGGTCGCGGTGGAGCCGGGCGGATAATCCGACTGGTCAGTGGTCACACTGGCCGGTCCGAAAACCTGGCCGGCGCAAACCAGAGCGAATGCCGCCAAAACCACAAAATTAAATGTCGTCCGACATCTTATTAATTTCTTCAGAAAGCCCCGAAGTTGGACACTCATCACAAAAATGGCTCTAAACAGGACAAACAGCCCTGTTTTCTTGCATCCGCGAATATGAAAAAGTTGTTTCAATGGGTTGCTTGGTGTTCCGGCGTGAGATTGAGCAGGGGGAGCTTGGATTTGATCAAGCCCACGGCGTCGAGGATGGCCGGCTGGCCGGCGTCGGTGAGCGCAGCGGAGATGCGATGGTCGTCTGGCATAATGATTCTTTCGTTTGGGTTTGATGACGTTTAATCGTCGGGTTCTCAATTAGCAACGAACGCAAAATGCCGCCATCCCGATCTGGCGAATGTTCTTATATTTTTTGGCCGGCACCTCCAGCCATGCCGCTGGCGGCGGCAAGGTGGCGTTTGAATTTTCGACGGACGATGAAAAACTGCCGCTGTCGTCGTTCATTACCAATAACGAAGCATTTTCCGAGCCGGAGTTTTCGGGAAGGTCAGTGCGCAGCACTTGCAATTCCACGGTCTCGCCGGGCTGGAAACCGGAGCCGTTGATGGTCGCGGTGGAGCCGGGCGGATAATCCGACTGGTCAGTGGTCACACTGGCCGGTCCGAAAACCTGGCCGGCGCAAACCAGAGCGAATGCCGCCGCCATAAAATAAACCAATCGCCGTTTTTTCATATTAAAACACATCTGACATAATAAAAGTTCGTGGGCGCATCTAAACAAAACCAACCCCGACCTGTTATTTTCCAAAATTAGATACACTCATCTAATATATAATAGACATATATATTAGATTAATACTAACATGAGATGCAGAATTGAGCTATAAAAATAATGATTTTTTTAGTGGCGGTAGCCGCCAGTTCATCCAGGATTTGCGTGGTGAGTGGAAACGGCAGTTTTGGTAGCGCAGTCCGTCCGGGACGCAACTTGACACTGCCACCGCGCAACGCCGTAAAACCGGAGCGCCGGCTGGCAGCCGGCTTTCGATGTTTCTTGGTTCATCGGAGTGTGCAAATCCCAGCTACGTCCAAAGCCGGCTGCAAGCCGCCGCCCAGGTTAATTTGTTTTCCTTTTGGTGAAAAGGTCATGGCCACCCGCAGATAAAAGATGAACCAGAAAGAAATTTGTTCCCCGGAATTTTTTCGGGAATAATCTGACGGTGGCTGGCTCTAAAATGGCGGGTTCGGTTTCCACAATCCGCCGCTGCCAGTCTAACCCCGCCGGCGAATGGGAGAGGTCGGCGGGCACGGCCATGATGCGGCTGGCCGGCACGTTGGTGGGATTAAGACCAAACTCCGAAGCCGGCATGGGAAGCGCCCGCGTCCCGCAGGCGGGTTCGGGCGTCGCGCCCGAACTTTGGCCACCCACTATTTCGGGAATTCCCGGCGGGAAAAAGTTTGCGGGATTTCCAACCCGCCGGGGTAATGCAGATACAACTATTCGGCGGCGCAATGAAGCGCCACCAAAAATTGAAAAACAAAACATGAAAATTCGAAACCTCCTCATGACCATCGGCGTGGCCGCTTTGGCCGCGATAACCATTAATGTCAACGCCAGTGACGCGCTGCTCTCGCCGCGCGCCGCAGGCAACCAGATCAAGGTTGCCCCGGCTGTGGCCGGTGACCGCAATCTTGTGGCGGCAAACCAAGACTCTACTGTTTCATCCCGCTCTCTCGGCAACCAGACCCTGACCGTCGCCAGCGTGGCGAATGACGTGAATCCCGTCATGGAATGCCACAAGATGATCGCCAGCCCCAAAGCCATTCAAGCCTGCGCTGAGCACCCCACAGCGATGTCGGGATGCTGCAAGCCGGCCGTGGCCGACAACACAGCGCATTGATCATCAACCGGGTTGTCCTGGTGCAAAAAAACAGTAAACTATGGGCGGCGGACAAAATTTCCGCCGCCCCTGAACCGATGAACAAAGAAAATATCAATCCTGACCCAGGCCGCGCCGCAGGCTTCGCCGAGGCGAGCGATGCCAGACTCGGCGCGCTGCTGCGTGAAGCGTCCCGCAATGCGGGACCCGCGCTGCCGCCGCGTTTCCAGGAAGGTGTCTGGCGGCGCATCGAAGAAGCCGCGGCCCCGGTTAAAGTCGCCGGCGGTATTGCCTGGCTGGATGCGCTGGTAACACTGGTGCTGCGTCCGCGACTGGCGATGGCCACCGCCACCGTGCTGATTGTTGCCGGCGCGCTGCTGGGCGTGCGCGAAGGCAATCAAATGGTGAAACAGGACGCCCAAGCACGTTACCTCGCGGTGGTTGCTCCCAATTCACTGCGTTGATGCATGAACCGTTCGCTCGTCATCCTGCTGGGCGCGCTGGTTTTGGGCGTCGCGCTGTTCGGCGGTTCCTATTTCGCCGGCCAGCGCGCGTGCCGGATGACCATGACGCGCCCGACGGATGACCTCGCCTGGCTGCGCGAGGAATTTCATCTGACCGACGCGGACATGGCGCATGTCCGCCAGCTTCACGAGGGTTACATGCCGCAGTGCGCCGAGATGTGCGCAAAGATCGCCGCCAAAAAAATCGAGCTTCAAACTGCGCTGGCCAACGGCACAAACGTCACCGCCGACGCGCAAAAAAAATTGATCGAAATCGGCGAACTCCGCGCACAATGCCAGACGCAGATGCTTCAACATTTCATTGAAGTCAGCCAGACCATGCCGCCGGAGCAGGGCCGCCGTTACCTCGCCGAGATGCAACGCCTCACACTCGGTTTTCACGAACAGACCGAACAATCCATGTCCAAATCCGCAGGCGACATGCATGGACACGATTGATGCCAACGCCCGCGACCGGGCAGACATGGAGCGATTGATCGCCGGCCGCGACGCGGCGCTCAACGATTTGATGGAACGACACGCAACGCCGGTGTTCCATTTCCTCTGCCGCATGGTCGGCAACGAAGATGATGCGAACGATCTGGCGCAGGAAACTTTCGTCCGCGTCTTTCGCGCCCGCGCCAGTTTCCGGACCAGCGAAAAATTTTCCACCTGGCTTTACACCATCGCAGCCAATCTGGCGCGGAACCATTTCCGCTGGCGGTCGCGGCATCCGAATGTTTCGCTCGACACTGAAACCGGCGAAACGGAACAAACCTTTGGCAGCACATTGCCGGCGAATGATCCGGCGCCGAACGAACAAGCGCTCACCGCCGAACGTGCCGAAGCGGTGCGGACGGCGGTCAGCAAATTGCCCGAAGATTTGCGCGAAGCGATTGTGCTGTGCGAATGGGAAGACCACAGCATCGCCGAGGCGGCGGCGATTCTCGAATCCACCCCCAAGGCCGTGGAATCGCGGCTTTATCGCGCCCGGCAGATTTTGCGCGAACGGTTAAAGCAATGGCTGTAACGTGCTGCCGGCATCCTGCCGGCAGATCCATTTGAAATCGACGACGAACAAAAAGTCAGAACTTCCGGCAGGATGCCGGAAGCACGTTATGATTTTGGTTCCAACGGCGGAAACAGAAAGGTCAATGCGCGCCAGGAGCGCAGCCGCCAGTAAAACTCATTGTGCTGGCTCGTTTGCGCCTCGGCCCACTTGTCGTGGCGCAGACCGGACTTTTCCAGCTCTACCGGCGTCAGCGGTTTCCCGTCCACGAACCATTGCAAGTCATTCGTCCAACCGATGCGCCGGAATTCGGCGGCCACCTGTTTGGTCAGCGAGCCACCATCGTCGCCGCTCCTGAAGTCCACAACTCCGGAATCGAGATAGACGTGGAACGGTTTGGGTTGTCCGTGAAAACTCTTCAGCACCTCGTTTAAAAAATTCGTCTGCTCCACCTGAAAGGCACCGGACAGGCTGGCCGCGCCGCCAAAAATTTCCGGGTGTTCCCATGCCAGCACCAGGCTGCAAAGGCCACCCAGCGAGGACCCCATCACGGCGGTGTGTGCCGCCCCGGGCAACGTGCGATATTCGCGATCCATTTGCGGCTTCAGTTCCGTGATAAGAAATGCCTCGTAATTTTCAAAGGCCGTATTCGTTGCCGGCCCCCCCAGGAACGTGATGGCGGCCGCCGGATTCCTCAAGGCGCGCGAAACTGTTGTCCACCGCGACCACGATGATCTCCTGCATTTTCCCGGCGCGGCAAAGCGCGTCCACGGTTCGGTCCAGTTCCCAACTGCCCCAACCGAACGCGCCGTTCGTCCCGGCGGAACTGAAGACGTTCTGGCCGTCATGCAAATACAACACCGGATAATGGCGCTACGGCTGCGTTGGGTAGGAAGGCGGGAGATAAACGTGGACACCCCGATTCCAGCCAAAAAAATGCGATGGCAGGTTCGTGTCCAGCAAGGAACCGTTTTGACCAAAAGCCCTCGGCAGGTTCACCAGCAACAGAAGCAATAAAAACGGCTTTTTCATTTTGGTTTTGACTGCTGAAACAGGATCGCGTCGCGCTCGCCGGACTGAAGCGCGAGCGACAAGTCGTCAAAAAGCTGACGACCGCCAAAGGCCTTGCTTGGTCCGGCTACGGTGAGCATGGGAGCGTGCTGTCAGCATCCTGCTGGCAGATCTAAATTCAATTTACGGTGGGTATTTGATAAGCAATTGAATGGAACTTCCGGCAGGATGCCGGAAGCACGTTATTTCGGCTTCAACTGCGGGAACAGGATCACGTCGCGGATGCTTTCCTGGCCGAGTAACATCATGCACAGGCGGTCAATGCCCATGCCCATGCCGCCCGCCGGAGGCATGCCGTGTTCGAGCGCCACGAGAAAATCCTCGTCCAGCTTCTGTTGTTCGCCGCCGGCCTGGTGTTCGAGGCGTTCACGTTGCTCAATCGGATTATTTTGCTCCGTGTAAGCCGGCGCGATTTCCTGGCCGTTGATACAACACTCGAAGACTTCCACCGTCGTCGGGTCGTCGGGCGACAACTTGGCCAGCGGCACGAGTTCCTTCGGCAAATGCGTGACGAACGTGGGCTGGATGAGCGTCGGTTCGATCAATTTTTCGAACACCGCGCCGGTGACTTCAAAGTCCTCGTAGTCCTTGCCGATTTCCGCGCCGAGGTCGTGTGCGCGCTGGCGGCGTTCCTTGGCGGAAATATCAAACCAGTCCGCGCCGGCCTTTTCGCGCACCAGGTCCTTGTATTTCACACACTGCCACGGCGGAGTGAGGTTGATGGTTTTGACGACCTTGCCCTCGGCGTCCTTGTGCTCGATGAACAGCGTATCAATCACATTCTCCGCCACGTGGCAGACCAGACCCTGCACGAGTTCCATCATGCTTTCGTAATCGCCGTAGGCCTCATACGCCTCGAGCATGGTGAATTCGGGATTGTGCTTCCGCGAGAGACCCTCATTGCGAAAGACGCGGCCGATCTCGAACACCTTGTCCACGCCGCCAACCAGCATCCGTTTCAACGGCAATTCCAGCGCAATGCGGAGATAAAAATTGCAGCCGAGCGCGTTGTGCTTGGTGATGAACGGTTGCGCCGCCGCACCCCCGGGAATCGCCTGCATCATCGGCGTTTCGACTTCCACAAAGCCGCGTTTGTGCAGGAAATTCCGGATTTCGCGGATGATTTCGCTGCGCATCAGGAAAAGCTCCTTTACCTCCGGGTTCGCCATCAAATCGAGATAACGCTGGCGGTAGCGGATTTCCGTATCTTCGAGTCCGTGCCACTTGGCCGGCGGCGGACGCAACGCCTTGGCCAGGATGACGAAGCTGGTGATTTTGACAGAAATCTCGTTCGTCTTGGTGGTGAACATCGTGCCGCGCACACCGATGAAATCCGCAAGGTCGAGATGCTGGAAAATGGCAAACGGCTCGTCGCCGAGGACGTTCTTCTGCGCGTAGATTTGCATCCGCCCGCTCTGGTCGCGGATGTCCATGAACATGGACTTGCCCATGTCGCGATGCGCAGTGATGCGGCCGGCGAGCGCGACTTCGCGGCCTTCGGCGTAATGTTCGCGCGCGTGCTGGCAGGTTTCCCCCGGCGTGAACTTGTTTTTGAACGGGTCAATGCCCTTCGCCCGCAACGCGGCGAGCTTGGCCTTGCGCTGTTCGATCAATGAATTCGTGTCGTCCATGTGACGGTTGATTAAGAATGTGCGCAGTGAATCAGGAAACCGGCTTCTTTGCACGCAATTTACATTGAACCGGCACGATGGCCTTTCCACACTGGTCAAAACCCATGGGCGCACAATGAAATGGCCTGGCGAGTCTCCGGCAGCGCAGGACTTCGAATGGAAACGCCATGACGCGGGCAAAAATTAAAGCAGTCCTTGCCAGACACTTTGGCCTGGCGCCGCCGCCGCCGCAGTTGTGAAAGGAACTTCAAATGAAATTAAGCCGCTTGAAAAATGGTTTGCTGTCTCTGATTCTCAGCCTGCCGATTTGTCCGCACGCCGCGGCGCAATTCCTGGACGATTTCAATTCGGTTCAGACCGATCCGGCCGGTGTTAAAGGCTGGCATTTTCGTCCGGGAGATGGAACGGCCACCATGGACTTCCGCCAAGGCGGCGAAGGTTACGCCTCCATTTTCTTGGATGCCACGCATGACCGACGCGGCATCTGGTGGGCTCTGGTTGAACGCAAGGTTTCGAGTGGACTGGATCTAAGCCGCTTGAAAGAACCGGGCATGAGACTCCGCATCGAAACCCGCATCCGGGTCAGCCACGCGCCCCGGCGCGTGAACCTGCAACTCTTCACCCAGCGGACCACGGATTACCATTCCAATCTCATGGAATACGACATGCCCGACACGAACAATTGGCACATCATCAGTTGGACGCCGCCTGATTGGGACGTCCGGCCTGGCGACACGGTGACGGGGCACATGGCGCTGATGGATTGGGGCCTGGAGAAATATCGCGTGGACGTGGATTACATAAGGATCGACGTGGTCAACACCGCCACCGCCGGACCCGACCAGGGCGTTCAGGTTCCATACCATGCGCAAATCCCGGATCCCCGCTCTTTCACGCAGCAGGTCAAGGTGGTTCAGGATTCGACGATCGACGTGGACAACACGGACGTGAACTTGAACAACTGGTTCGTCCGCGACGGAGACCGAAAGATCAACCTGCTGTCGGTCAATGCGGGTCAGTACGTGATTTTGCGCTGGGACTTGAGCGCGTATGCCGGGAAGCAGGTGGCAGACTATGGCCTGTTGGAATTGACAACTCATTCCGTCGAGCGTTGCTCCGATGATATCAAAGATTTTGGGCTCATTCGAGTGGTTGAAATCCTGGGCGGCGATCACGCGTGGGATCAAAAGACCGTCACGACCGACAGTCTCTGCAAAGGCCAGCCGTTAAGTCACATCTTGAACACACAAATGATTATCGATTGGCCCGTCACTGAAGGCGACGGCAGCAAAACGTATCTCACGATCTCAAAGACCGTGTTGCAGCGCATGATCGACGGGAAAACCCCCGGTATTGCGATCAAGCCTTTGGGCGCCATCCATGCCGGCTTTTATTCCATGGAAAACGAAGGCGGAAAAGACAGCGCGAAGCTGCTTTTTAATTTGCGGAATTAGGGGCGATTGGGTCGCACCTTGACACAACAACGAGCCTGATCGCGTCGTTTCGGAAGGAACGCCGGATTTATCCGGCAGGACATTCAATCACACGGGTCCACTGCCACATGAATGTGGCGTTCCAGCCTCAACCTCTCGTTGCGTCCATGTGACTATTGACCGAGACAGTTGCATTGACGGGCAGGCCTGCGCCGCCGGCTTCACATGTGAAACCAGTTGTATGCGTTCGGGAACAGCCGCCAGTTAATGATTGTTTCCGAAATCAGCATGAACAAAATCATGCCGATCAACACCAGCGGACGGATCCAATTATTTTTCACGCGGCACAATGCGCGGTCGAGTCCGTAAAGGTAGAGCAGCAAAAACGGAATCAGCGCGCCGAGCATCAACCGGCCGGACGTGAAATACGGGTGCGCGCCCGACGGATAAAAGCAGTCGCGGAAATCGTAGAGGATGGACAGGAATCCCAGAAACACCACTGCCGCAATGAAGCTCCAAAAGCCGAACCAAAGCGCCTGCCGCTGCGATGCGGTCGCATCCGTGGAACGTGAAAGCAGGGCGATGACTGCCACACCGACGAAACCGACGGATGAAATTGCGTAAATCGCGTCCACGACCGGCGACGCCAGCGGCTGGCGATGCCAGAGAAACTCTCCCTGCCAGAACGTTGCCATGAGGCCCGACACAAAGGTCCACAAACCATGCGGCGTGAAAATCGGATGATGCCACCATTCGCTGAACGGTTTGTGCGTCCAGTTGAGAAACTGGATTTTGGCCGCCGTGCCGGTGAAATCGCCGAAGGCATGTTTGCACCACGCCAGCCAGGCAATCATCGGCAGGCCCGCGCACAACGCCAGTGTCGCCAACGCCGGTCCGGCAGCGCGCAATTTTCCCGACCTGGCCAGACATCCAATTTTGAACAGCAC
The DNA here is from genome assembly GCA_036803685.1 of Verrucomicrobiota bacterium. GTDB lineage: Bacteria > Verrucomicrobiota > Verrucomicrobiia > Limisphaerales > UBA11358 > UBA11358. The sequence continues at coordinate 10,284 of DAIRTX010000030.1, forward strand.
CACCAAGCCGGACACGGCCAGGAGGGGCAGGTTGCTGATTTTGGCCAGGAACGTCGCCGCGAGCGCCAGACCGGTGAGTGTTCCGAGCCGGACACCCGGAATTTCCGCGCGCAACAATCGCACCAGCAAAATGAACGCCGCGCCAAAAGCCAGCGGCGACAGAACGTCGTTTTGAATGGAGTAAAAGGCGCTTTGCGGGATGAAGGCCAGCAGTGCCGGAACGCCGAGCCGCAAAAAGCGGCGCCCGGGAAAAACCAGCCGGGCGGCGGCAAAGCCCGTCCACACGAGGATGGCGACGACCAGCAGGTTCAGAAAACGAAGCCAATAGAGCAAACGGCCGTCGTGAAATCCGCACACCTTTCCCAGACGCCACCACAAACCTGCCAGCGTGTAATATAGCGGCGGCTGTGCCGCTTCATAATTCGTCACTGCCCGCCACACCGCCGTTTTTGCGACCAGTGCCGGGCGGACTTTTTCCAGGGGCTGCGTCCATGGTGGCGGTGGAAATTGTCCACCGGGGAAATTGGCCGGAATTCCCACATACTCCGGCGAGCCGTACAATGTGGCGTAAGGCACCACCTCGGTGGATACCGGCTCCAACGAGCGCGGGAGGTGTCCTTGCGAATACTTGACCGCCAGATCAAAGTGGATTTGCTCGTCCACGTTGTTGAAAAACGGGGCCGCCGCCGAAAAAACAAAAACGTGAACCGCGGCAAGCAGGCATAACAGCCAGACGATTCTGCGCTCTTGCGATTCGGAAAAAGTGGCGGATGAATCTGCGGCGTTCACACCATTTTGCATTGCGCGGTCAAATTAAAGCACGCGCGGCAAATCACAAGCCCGCGCCTCAAAGATGTTCCCAGCGGTCAAACATCGCCGCCTGCCCGCAAGGTTTGCCATCTTCCGTCAACAAATTCCACACCGTCGCGCGGGTGATGCGAAAGCGCCGGCCGGTTTCAAGCGAGCGCAGCAATGAAATGAGGTCCGACTTGCCCGTTTGAACCGGAACTGTTATTGTTGTTCATGACTGCGCGTCGGAGAATCAGGAAATTTATACTGTCATACGCCGCGGTTCTTCTCCTTGCCGACTACGCCTGTAAAAGTCACGCGGCACCCACAATCATCATCACGAACCTTCCAGCCTATGGTTCAACCGACAATCTCGCCGGAGTGGTGTTGGGTGTGGATCCTGCCGCCTTTCGGGTGGCCGTGTTCATTGATGTCCCGCCTTATGGTTGGTATTCCAAGCCCACTTGCGCGCAAGCGCTCACGCCGATTCAACCTGATGGGAGTTGGTCTGCCGACATTACCACCGGCGGGGCCGATACCAACGCCACCCGAATTGCGGCCTTGCTGGTCAGCACCAATTACAACCAGCCCTGTGTGCTGGGTGACCCGTTTCTGCCAACCAATGTTTTTTCCGGGGCGATTGCCAGCGCCGTTGTCACGCGCGAATATCCGGGCGTTCGTTGGATTAATTTTTCAGGTTACGACTGGTGGGTGAAGGCGAGTTCCGGCACCAATCAGCTTGGCCCGGGACCGAATTATTTTTCGGACAGCACCAACAACGTCTGGACTGACGCACAAGGCTGGCTGCACCTGCGCATCACCAACCAGTCAAATCAATGGCAATGTGCCGAAATTGTTTCCGCGCGGACGTTCGGTTACGGCAGCTATCGGTTCGAACTTGGTTCGCGCGTGGACAACCTGGATACAAACATCGTCCTTGGCTTGTTTACCTGGAGTGACGACCCGGCCTACACTTACCGGGAAATAGATGTTGAATGCTCGCGCGGTTTTGCCGCGGACACCAACAATGCGCAATTTACGGTTCAACCGTATTATCTCAGCGGCCATTACGCGCGCTACCGCGTGCCGACCGGACTGATTGATTCGACGCATCTGTTCACCTGGCAAAGCAACTTGGTAACTTTTCAAAGTCAGAACGGCAGTTATTCGCCAAATCCAAACCCGACAAACGTGATCGGCACATGGGTGTTTGCCAACGCGTCCGCTGTGCCGCAAACCGGCGACGAAAACGTGCGTATTAATCTTTGGCTGCTTTTCGGTCACCCGCCGACGGATGGCAAAGAGGTGGAATTGGTCATTAAAAGTTTCCAGTTTGTGCCGCCCGGTTCGCCGCAGCCGGCGTTGCTCACCAACCTCAGTGCGCCTCCGAACGGGCCAGTCCAATTCACCATCAACGGCGAACCGGATCGCCGCTACCAAGTACAGGCGTCCGCAAATTTGCTCGATTGGCAGGACCTCACGACCGTCCTGGTGACCAACAATCTCGTGCCGTTTCAAGACGACAACCTGGTTGGTTTAAACCGGCGGTTCTATCGGGCTGTGACGCTGCCTTGAAGAAGTCAGAAGCCCTCCAGTTGATTTGGCCCGCTCGAAGGGAAAAATGCCGGCGATTCACAAAGGTATTATTCGTTTTGCCGCACAGAAACGCAGCCGGCTCTGGTTGCTTGCCGCCGCTGCCGGTCTGGCCGCGATCGCGTTTGCCATCTGCGTATAAACGTTCGTAGTTGTAGAACCAGTGGAAGACGAAGCGCCGTCAACGAATAGTCCAAGGCTGGTCGGCTAATTCTTAAACAGCTTACAAGGCAAGGCGCAGCGTTTCGGTCAATTCCTCCGGCGTAAGCACAATCGGATTCGCCTTCATGCTGCTCGCTTTTGCGGCTTTGACGACCAAATCAGCGAGGTGCGTTTGTTGAATTCCAAAACTGCCGAGGCGCGGAACTTTCAAATCGGTGACGAGTGCGCGAACCCATTTCACGCCGTCGTCGGCTTTGGCCTTCGAATCGCCGGTGAGCCACCACGCCGCCTCTTCGTAACGATACAACGCCGCACCGTGCGGATCACGCTGGCGCAGCGCGCGGAGGTTCATCGCCATCACGTGCGGCAGCAACGCGGCACAAATTGCGCCGTGCGGCGCGGGAAAACTGCCGCCAATCGGCCCGGCGAAACCATGCACCGCGCCCAGCCCGGCGTTGGCCAGAGCCAGTCCGCCGAATAAACTCACCACCGCCATGTCTTCGCGCGCCGGTTTGTCCTGCCCTTTACTGAACGCCACGCGCAACGACCGCGCCGCGCGGCGAAGCCCCTCGACGCACAATCCGTCGGTCATCGGGTTTGCGCGATTGCAGACGAACGGCTCAATGAGTTGTGTCAGCGCGTCGAGACCGGTGCTGGCGGTGAGCGCCGGCGGCAAATCACAAGTCAGTTCGGGGTCAACCAGAGCTACTTTTGCGAGCATCAACGGACTGCGCAGGCTGACTTTCAGGCGATGTTCCGGCGACGCGAGCACGGAATTGCGCGTCACTTCCGACCCTGTGCCTGCCGTCGTTGGGACCGCGATAAATGGCGCAGATGGTTTGGTCAGAGGCTGACCGCGTCCGATGATTTCGACGTAATCCAGCAGTTCGCCGTCGTTTGTCAACATCGCGGCAATGGCCTTGGCCGCGTCCAGCGCACTGCCGCCGCCAAAACCAATCACCAGTTCGCAACGCTCTGCCTTCGCCAGCTTCGCTCCCTGCTCCACCGTTTTTAATTCCGGCTCGCCAGTGACGGAAAAAGTCACCGCGCTCACGCCTGCGGATCGCAAGCTGGCCAGCACTCGTTCCGCGCGACTGGAATCACGTCCGGTCACGACCAGTGCATGGCGGCCAAATTCCCTGGCGATGGGGCCGGCATCATTGACCGCGCCCGCACCGAAGACGATGCGCGTGGCGGTTGCAAATTCAAAACGCATAATAATTTCCGCTGGTAGGGACGCGTTGCCGCGCGTCCTGGTCCCGCAAAGCGGGATCGGCCCTACCATTTTTTGTCATCCGGGAAAAGGTTGTTGAACTTCACGCTGAAGCGCGGCGCGGCCATCATTGGCGCGACCGCATCCCGCCAGGCCGGGTAATGCCTTGTTTCCTTGTGCGCGGCGGCGGCATTCGCATCCCGATAAACTTCCACCAACACAAAGCGCGCCGGGTCATCCTGCTGCTGGACGACGTCGAAGCGCACGACGCCCGGCTCTTTCAGGCTTTCCCGCGCATTGGTGAGCGTCACCTGTTTGAAAGCCTCCACACACTCCGGCTTGACACGAACATGGACATGAACAACGAGCATGACGCGACGAATATGCGAAAGCGGGGAAAAGCTCAAGCACCGGGACGGGAAAAATCAAAGCCCCGGCCTGTAGTGACCCTTTTTTTACTCGTCACTCTGCGCGGATTTCCTTAATCATGTGTTCAACCCCATGAGTCGAAGATCGAAGAAAAAAGCCCCTGCCGTGCGTTCAAGCGCGCCCGTTTCGCCGGCCGGTGAAATGCCCGGATTGGCAGATTCCCGCTCGCCGGAATCCGAATGCCATCCGGCTGGTTTGACCGACCGCTGGACGGTTCCCGGGGTCTGCATTTTTCTGGCGGCGATTATCTGGGTGGTCTTCGGCCAGACACTGGGGCACGAGTTTGTCAACTACGACGACGACTTTTACGTGTATGAAAATCCTGCGGTCACCCGGGGTCTGACGCTCCAAGGGATTATCTGGGCGTTTACCCATGTCCACTGCTCCAACTGGCACCCGCTGACCTGGGTTTCCCATATGCTGGACTGCCAGTTTTATGGATTGAGTCCCGGCGGCCATCATCTCACCAATATTCTCCTCCACACGGCAACGGCGATCCTACTCTTCCTGATTCTGCGGCAGATGACCGGCGCGTTATGGCGCAGTGCGTTTGTGGCGGCGGTGTTTGCGATCCATCCGTTGCGGGTGGAATCGGTGGCGTGGGTGGCGGAACGCAAGGATGTCCTCAGCGGACTGTTCTTCATGCTGACCATCGGGGCTTATGTCCGGTATGCCCAAAGACGGTCGAGAGTCGAGCCGTCTTCGCTTCGCTCCGCCGCGTCGGGGAGTCGAGAGCCGAGAGCACAAGCAGTTTCAGCCCTCGACCCTCGACTCTCGGCCCTCGACTATTGTCTGGTGCTGTTATTCTTCGCGTTGGGTCTGATGTGCAAGCCGATGCTGGTGACGTTGCCGCTGGTGCTGCTGCTGCTGGACTACTGGCCGCTGAACAGGTTGCGAGCCGATGCCGCCACCGAAACGGTCTTCCGGCTGGCCGGCCGGCTGGTTCCCAGGCGTCTGGTTTTTGAAAAGCTGCCCTTGCTCGGACTGGCAGTCGCATCGTGTGCGGTCACGATTTTTGCCCAGACGAAGTCCATCCTGCCGTTCGAGAACATGTCCCTTTCCTTGCGCGTGGGTAATGCCTTGATCTCCTGTGTGGCCTATTTGGGCCAGATGTTCTGGCCGTCGGGTCTGGCGGTTTTATACCCGTTTACGGCCGGGGGTGTTGGGGTTTCAGAAGTGGTGCTGTCATTGGTTCTGTTGGCCGGCATTTCCACGGGCGTTTTTATCCTGCGTCGTCGTCGCCCCTGTTTTTTGACCGGCTGGTTGTGGTATCTCATCATGCTGGCGCCGGTGATCGGGATTGTTCAGGTGGGCGCTCAGGCGCGGGCGGATCGTTACACCTATCTGCCGCAGATCGGCTTGTATCTGTTGCTGACCTGGGCGGCGGCTGATCTGTGCGCTGGCTGGCGTCACCGCCGCGTGGTGCTGGGCGGCGGCTCCACGATCATCCTCATGGCTTTGATTTTCTGCGCGCGCGCGCAGACTGCTTATTGGCGGAATAGTGAATCGCTGTGGACTCACACGCTGGCCTGCACGTCTGACAACTTCATTGGCCACAACAACCTCGGCATCGCGCTGCTCAAAACGGGCAATGTGGACGAAGCGATGGTTCATTACCAAATGGCGCTGGAAATCAAACCCGACTTCGCGGAAGCCCACAACAACCTTGGCAACTTTCTGTTCCAAAAGGGCAGTGTGGACGAAGCGATTGTTCATTACCAAAAGGCGCTGGAAATCAATCCCGACTACGCGGAAGCCCACTACAACCTCGGCTACGCGCTGCTCAAAATGGGCAATGTGGACGAAGCGATCGCCCATTTACAAAAGGCCCTGCAAATCAATCCCGACTACGCGGAAGCCCACAACAACCTCGGCTACGCTCTTATCCAAAAGGGAAGAGTGGACGAAGCGACCGCCCATTTCCAAAAGGCCCTGCAAATCAACCCCGATTACGCGGACGCCCATAACAACCTCGGCAACATTCTGCTCGAAAAGGGAAGCGTGGACGAAGCGATCATCCATTTCCAAAAGGCTTTACAAATCAAACCCGACTTTGCGGAAGCCCACAAGAACCTCAGTATCGCGCTGCTCCAAAAGGGAAGAGTGGACGAAGCGATCCCCCATTTCCAAAAAGCCCCGCAAAATCAGCGACCTCCGGCAAAGCCGGAGGCTTGACGGAGGTGGAGCGGCTCTCCCATTCCATTTACACTGAACATACGGTAGTCCGCCAAATCGAGGCCGCGCAATTTGCATTGAACCCGCGCGACTATCTTTCCACACTTGCCAACCTATGGGCGCACAATGGAAACAGGCCGGACGCGAAATCAACGCGCAGAAAAAAGGCCAGATGGTCGCCAAACTGGTCCGCGAAATCATGGTCGCGGCCAAACTCGGCGGGCCTGACCCCGACCTCAATCCGCGTCTCTTCGTCGCCGTCGAAAAGGCCAAAAAAGCTTCCGTTTACAAAGACACCATCGAACGCGCCATCAAAAAGGGCGCCGGGCTGGACACGGAAAAGGTCAATTTCGAAACCATCGTCTATGAAGGTTTCGCGCCGCACAAGGTGCCGGTCATCGTCGAATGTCTCACCGACAGTCGTAACCGCACCGCGCCGGAAATCCGCAACCTGTTCAAGACCGGCTCGCTCGGCCAGCCCGGCAGTGTGGCGTTTTTCTTCAATCACCTCGGCGTGGTCGAAGCCACCCATCCCGATGCCAATCGCGACGCGGAAGCCGACGCCATCGAAGCCGGCGCGCAGGAAATTGAACCGCTTGAAGCCGACGAGGTTCCCGCCGGACAGAAGGGCGCGCGGTTTCTCACGGAGATCAAGGACCTCGATCATGTTTCCAAGGCGTTGAAAGCCGCCGGCTGGAACATCATCGCCTCTGAAATCCGTTATCTCGCCAAGAATTTTGTCGAAGTCAGCGGGGCTGCCCGCAAGAACGTCACGGATTTCCTGAACGCGCTGGACGATCACGACGACGTGCATCGCGTCTATGCGGCGATGAAATGAATTTTTGAGATTTGCCGCCGGCTTAGAGGCTGAAAAACTTTAAGACCTGCAATTCACCCCGGAAATGGAGCAGGATTTGATTCCCCTGCACCTCGATCTGCACCGGATGACGGGATTGCGAGTAATCCCACATCGTGTGTCCATCGGACGGACTCAGCCGGCACAAATCAAAATACAAAACCGGATCTTCGCCCGGACTGATCATGGGGTTCTCCGCGGCGCGCGCGGCGTAAATAAATTTCCCGGAAAGGAGGCATTTGTCCCCGATGCCCTCGATGCGCCACAGCACCCGGCCGGTGGTGGCCTCCACTTTCAGAATCACGGGATTTGCCTTTGAGGATAAATTGAACTGCTGGGAAAATTGAATGGAATCCGGGCTGGCCGTCGTGCTGGTTACGTAAAGGTGCCCCTTGCCGTCCGGTTGCACCTGGGAAATGCCGACGCTGGTGAGCCGCCAATGCACCTGGCCGGTCGCCGCATCGAAACTGGTCAGCATTCCCCGATCAAAAACATACAGGGTGTTGTCCGATTCAACGCACGGCGGTTCGGCTTCCGTGACGAAATCCTCCGAATTATGAGGCGGGAAGGGGTACGTGAGGCTGGCCGTCCAAAGATTCTTGTTGTTCTTGTCGAAAACCTGAATGGAACTCCCCGCCACCAATACATTCCGGGTTTTGAGCGCGAAAAATGCGGGAGCGCCGATGACTTCGCCCGTCCAATCCGGAGCGGTGCTGGCCGGCCACCGGCGCAAGGTGACCTGGTATCGGCTGGCATCTTCCTCTTCCACACCGCCGGTCTGTTCCCGGCGCAGGTCGTTGATCATTTGTTCGGAAGCTTCCAGGCTTTGCCCGGCGGTGAGATTGTTTTCAACCATGGATTTTTTCTGGGCCTTCATTGCCAGATGAATAATCGCCTTGCGCTCGATTAAATCCACTTTCATCTGCACGACATTGGCTCCGTCAGGCACAAACTTGTCGCCCCAGCTTGTCCGCTCCGCCAGTTTGATGGCTTTCGCCGCCACCAGCTTCGCCAGCATCGCGTACTCCGCGCTGTTGGTGGATACCACGATGGTGGGTGGTTGCGGCTGGCTCCTGGATGGCGATGCCACGGCGGCGGTGGATTTAATCGGATCGGTTTGAATCGTGCCGTCGGCGAGCGCAATACGGGTCATGATTTGCTGCCCGGATTCATCGGAGGAAATCACCGTGATGCCATTCCCATTTTGCGCCATGCCGAAGAACGGCGGGTTCAACGGTATTTCCTTTTTGCGGTTGCCGGTGTGCCGATCGTACTGCGCGAGGTGGCCCGGAAACAAAATCCAAAGATCGTTCGTCGTGGCGATGACGTGTGGCTCGGGATAAAGCCTGGCGGGTTCCTCGATTTCGCCCCGGGCGGCATTCAGCGGGGCCGGCGCGGGGGTTCCCAAATTCAAGGCGACCGACCACAGTTGCCTTTGTTCCGTCAAATCGAACAAGGTCATTTGGTTTGCCTTGATTGAAAGCACCTGGTTGGGAACCAGGATTTGATAGAACCGCGCCCGGTCGCCGTGAGGAAGGTTCTCTGAATAAATGACTCGCGGCTGCGAGCCGAAAAATGTGTACCAGATCCATGCGCCCATAAGAACGACCACCAGGAAAACGCCCGTCCGCCAGATCAACGCGCCCACCCAGGCAACCCTGGCCTCGATGACCGCCCGTTGCTTTCCATAAACCGGCAAATCCATCCCGGTCTGTTCGGCACGCTTCCGGCAATAAGTCGAACAGACATAACCAAACTGTTCCATGCACTCATCGCAAATGGGTTTGCCGCAAACACGGCAGGTTTCCGTTGCCGGATTCTTCGGGTGCCGGGGACAAAAGGGCACGGAGGAGGAGGCGGCAGCTTGCGGGACCGGCGCTGGGGCGACAGCAACCGGCGCCACCGGAGCCGCGGCCGCGGTCGCGGCAAGTTTCTGGCGAATCACTTCGTTGGCCAGATCGGTTCCGTCCGCGCCGCAACCGGGACAATTGACCCTCAATGGCATCCGGCCGTTCACCGGCTCGACGTCAAACGCATAGCGCGTTCCGCACGGGCACTGGACTTTGACTTCCATGACTAGGGTTTCGGGTTCAGTAAAATGACGTTGGTCGCCGGCGGCAGGGGAAATGCCAGCCGGGACGGCGTGAACTGGACGTTGCCGTCGCAAAACAGAAAATTGCCGCCGAACTTGTTGTGATTGTTGCCCGGCTTTTTGCCGTCGGGGGAAAAAACAATCTGCCCCGGCGTTTTCGGCGCGGTGTCCACCTGCGCGTCGGAAACGAGCGGCGCCTCCGAACCATCCTGGAGCGTCCGCCCCATGTAATCGGCGTAACTGATTTTTCTGTCCGCAAAGGGCTGGGCATCCGGCAACGGCTTGTCCTTGCCGCCCGGACAAATGAAAAATTCCGACCCGGTCGTGTATTTCGGCACGAGCAGGCTCAACGGCGCTTCCGAGGTTTGCGCGCCGGGAACGGCCGGGAGCGCCCCGTTATTGTCCTGCGAAAAAGTCCTCAGCGCGGCGTAGATGCTTTGCAGCTGGCCCTGGCATTCCGTCAGTTTTTTCTCCTGATAACTTTTCGAACCGGAACTGAGGAAAAGGGTGAACACGATGAAAATAATCACGACCACGAGAAACAATTCCAGCAGCGAAAATCCCGCGGCGGAGAATCGTGCAACCGGACTCCTGGTCTGCTCAATCACAATTCGTGTGTAGCAGCGGGCCAACAACGTGGCAACTGTTTCTTTTACCGTTTCTTTTACCGCCTCCGACGCCAACGGACCGGCAGAAGAGCCAGCGCCGTCCCCGCCATCAATTCATCGCCGCCAGCCTGCCCGCGGCGGCTTCCCACTCGGGATTCAATTCCGCCAGTCTTTCCTGCGCGTGCACCAGCTCGCGGTTCACTTGCGCGGCCCGGCCCGGCTTCTCGTAGGTCGCGGGATTTTCCAGCTCGGCGGTAAGCCCGGTGAGCTGCGTTTCGAGCTGCTGGATTTCCTTTTCCAATTGATGAACCCGTTGCTGCTGCGCTTTGCGCTGGCCGGAACGGGCCTGGCGTTGCTCGGCTTCGTGGCGTTTTTGTTCCTTCCGTGAAACGGTAGGGCCGCGCTGCTGCGCGGCCTTCTCGCGTCCGGCGGAATCAAGGACGCGCGGCAGCGCGTCCCTACCAGTTGAAGTCAAGGCGGCGCGCGCGGACAACGCCTTCGTTTTATCCAGGTAATACTGGTAGCCGCCGGGGTAATGCGTGAGCTGACCGGCGTTCACATGCACGACGTGGTTCGCCAGCGCGCGGATGAAATATACGTCGTGGCTGATGAAGATGAGCGTGCCCTGGAACTGGTCGAGCGCATAGGCGAGCGCGTCAATGCTGGCCATGTCGAGGTGCGTGGTCGGCTCGTCCATCAGCAGCAGGTTCGGCGGGTCGAGCAGCAGCTTCACGAGCGCCAGGCGGCTCTTTTCACCGCCGCTCAACACACTGACCCTCTTGAACACGTCATCGCCTTGAAAAAGAAAACAGCCGAGCAGCGTGCGGATGAACTGCTCGGTGACGCGTTGCGGCGTGTTGAGCGCCTCCTCGAACACCGTGTGCGCGGGGTTCAACATCTCGACGCGGTTCTGCGAATAGTAACCGGCCTTCACGTTGTGGCCCGGTGTGCGCGTGCCGCTTTGCGGGACGACGACCCCGGCCAGAATTTTCAGAAGTGTGGATTTGCCCGCGCCGTTCGGCCCGACGAGCACGATGCGCTGTCCGCGCTCGGCCTTGAAATCCATGCCGCGATAAACCACGTTGTCGCCGTAAGCCTGGTGAATGTTTTCGAGCGTGACGGCTTTCTGGCCGCCGCGGTGCGGCTGGGGAAATTTGAAATTAATCTTCCGCTCGTCATTCACCGGCGCTTCCACCTTCTCCATCCGGTCAATCTGCTTCAGCTTGGCCTGGGCCTGTGTCGCCTTGGTGTTTTTGGCGCGGAAACGATTCACGAACTCCATCAGCCGCCCGATTTCGCGTTCCTGATTCTTGAACACGGCGAGGAGTTGTTCTTCGTGGGCTTCGCGCTGTTCGAGGTAGTCGTCGTAGTTGCCGCGGTAACGGATGAGCTTGCTCTGGCGGATTTCCACGATGCTGCCGACGAGCCGGTTGAGAAATTCGCGGTCGTGCGAGATGACGACAATCGCGCCGGGATAATTCTGCAAATAATCCTGAAGCCAGAGCAGCGCCTCGAGGTCGAGATGATTCGTCGGTTCGTCGAGCATCAGCAGGTCTGGCTCCTGCACGAGCAGCCGCGCGAGGTGCGCGCGCATCACCCAGCCGCCGCTCATTTCGCGCGCGGGCCGCTCGAAGTCGCTCTCGCGGAAACTCAGGCCGGCGAGAATTTGCTTGGCCTTCGCTTCGAGCCGGTAGCCGCCCAGTTGGTTGAAGCGGTCATGCACATTGTCGTGAATTTCCTCCGCCTGCAGCGCCTCGACCGGGTGATCCGCTTCCCACGCCTTGATGATGCGGCGCAGCTTCACGAAATCCGGCGTGATGGACGTGGCGAGTTCAATCACGGTTTCGTCGCCGGCCACCGCGGTTTCCTGCGGCAGGTAGCCAAGCGTGACGCCGCGCTCACGGCTCATCTTGCCTTCATCCGGCGATTCCGTGCCGAGGATGATGGAAAAGAGCGTGGTCTTCCCCGCGCCGTTCGGACCCACCAACCCGATCCGGTCCTGGCGATTCACCTGCAGCGCGGCCTCGGCGAACAAAACCTGCCCGCCGTACGCCTTGCTGATGCCGGAAAGAGTCAACATGAAGGGACAGAATCTACGAGGTAACGCGGGAAACTCAAGGATTCGCTGCGTGGATTGGGGCCGCCCGCTAATCCGACTTGCGCGCCCAGCGAAGCTTGGCGGGCGAGGAACGCGGGTTGTCGTGGCGTTCCTCGGGTGTCGGACGAATGATGTCCCGCGCGATGTCCGCGTAATGTCCATCGCGGAAGCCCGCCTCAAACGCCTTTTTCACGCGCCGATCCTCGCCGGAATGAAACGTGAGAATCGCAACGCGCCCGCCCGGATTCAGGCACGCGGGCAAATGGCGCAGCAACATGTCGAGCGCGGAGAATTCGTCGTTCACCGCGATGCGCAACGCTTGAAACACACGACGCACAGTGAGGTCGGCGTCGTCTTTTTTCAAGCGCGGCAACGCGGCGCAGATGGCGGCGGCGAGTGATTTGGTGGTGGTAAATTTTTTCCCGGCCAGTGCGTCTGCCAGTTTGCCGGCTTGTGGCTCGTCGGCATTCTCCTGAAGCAGCCTCGCCAGCGCAGCGGGCGGCGTTTTTTCCAGCAACGCCGACGCGGGAAAACCACGCTGCGGATTCATGCGCATGTCGAGCGGGCCATCGGCCTTCACGGAGAAGCCGCGCGACGGATCATCCAGTTGCATGGATGAAACGCCAAGGTCGGCGAGGATGCAGTCTGCGCCTGTGAGTTTTTCCTCCCTCGCCCCGCCCAAACGGGGAGAGGGTTGGCTGGTCGCGCCGAAGCCGGGCGAAGGCGGAGGTGAGGGGATTTGAATTTGCGAACCAACGGCCTCCTCATCCTGACTCGCTCCTCCATTCGGGGAGGAGAGGGAATAAAACGAAGCCAGCGCCCGGGGCAGGCCGGCGAAGTTGCTGCGGATGGCCGTGAAAACTTCCGGCCCGAAACCGGCGGCGCGCAGGCGGGCTTTCGTCTTCGGCAGTTCAACCGGGTCGGCATCCAAGCCCAGCAAACGTCCGCCGGGCTGGAGGCGGGCGAGGATTTCCCGCGCATGGCCGCCGTAACCAAGCGTGCAATCCACGGCCAGTTCGCCGGGCTTGGGCGCGAGCGCTTCCAGAATCTCCGCGACCATGATGGGCCGATGCGTGCCGGCGGGCGTTTTGCCGGACGCGAGGACTTTCGCGACGGTGCCGGCATAACGCTGCGGATCGCGTTCCTTGTATTTCTCCTCGAACCGGCGCGGATGTTTGCCGGAATAACGCGGGCGCCGGCGATGCGGTGTCGCAGGCTGGGAACTGTCCGGGGATGGCAAGATGGCGTCGCTCACAGTGCGTTGGATTGTTTATTCAAGCCGGACATCGGGTAACGATTGTGCCGGAATTTTTCCGTCCCGGCGAGAAAACATGGTAGGGACGCTTTCCACAGCGCACTGTCAGTTGAGACCGCGACACTACAGTTCAAACTGAACGACTGCGAAATGAGTCATGGACTTCCCCGCTGACGTGAACGACAATGACGGTAAGACGAAATTCTGCCTCTTTCAAGGTGTCGATGAGGGAAACAGACGCACCAGATGACAAAGCCATGCGCCCATTCAGCCGGGTCGGATCAAGGCGCCGTTTCCGACCAAAACCATTATGACCAAAAATCCAGCAACCATCAGGCCGATGCCTGACCAACCCCCGGGCAGTGAAACCGAGCGGCAGCACTTCGACCGCATCCTGTCCCGGAACGAATTCAAACCACTGAAAGCCATTCTCAACGAACTGCGCATGGACAACTCGGCGATGCGCGGCGCGATTGTCACCACGAATTCATACCCGAATTTCCTGGGCAAACTTGGCTATCGGGTCGTGCTCGTGCCGCAAATCCACGAGCAGGATTGCTACTCGCGCCTGGGGCCGGCCGGCGGCATCCGCGCCGTGCTGCCGCATCACGACACGGCCACCTACAGCACGCTGGTCACGCTCGTGAACTTCGATTCCACGCTGACCACCACGCCCAAATCCGTTGATTTCTACGACCACCAGTTGGCCGAGTTCAAAACCCAGTTGATGAAATAAGCCGCCGGCCTCGTCACGGCGCCAATTGATAGCTCACGAACGCCAGCTTGCTGCTGTCCGGCGACCACGACGGCACGTTGATGGTGCCCTGGCCACCGAAGAGTTTTGCGAGCACTTCGATCTTGCCGTCCTTCACCGAGAGCAGCCGCAGCATCACGTCCTTGTTCGCCGGATGCCCCTTCACGTCCGGTTCGTAAGAGAGAAAGACCACCCATTTGCCGTCCGGTGACGGGTGCGGGAACCAGTTATTCCATTCATCGGACGTTACTGGTTCCTGTTGCGTGCCGTCCGTCTTCATGCGCCAGACTTGCATCCGGCCGGTGCGATCCGAGTTGAAGTAGATGAATTGGCCGTCCGGCGAGTAATCCGGACCGTCGTCGAGGCCTGGCGCCGTGGTCAGCCGCGTCTCCGGGCCACCGGCGACAGGGATGGTATAGATGTCGAACTCGCCGTTGCGCTCCGCGCAGTAGGCCAGTGTCTTTCCGTCCGGCGACCAGCCGTGCCAGTAGGACGGACCCGGCTCCGTCATGAGCTTGGGCGTGCCGCCCCCGATGGGCAGCGTGTAGATGCGAGAGTGCTTGTCGCCTTGCGACTGATCACTGACGGCAAGCTGCGTGCCATCAGGCGAAATGCCATGATCGTTGTTGCATTTGGTCGCGAAGCCCGTGTCGAGCAACTTCGGTTCGCCGCCGGCCACGGGCAGATGATACATCCGGCCCTGGCGGTTAAAATAAAGCGACGCGCCATCGCGCGACCAGTTCGGTGCTTCGATGAGATTTGTCGTCCACCATACGACACGCCGATCCTTTGAGGAAATTGGGATTGTCTCCAGTGTGCTGATGAGTTGCCGATTGTCGCCTGTGGCTGGAGCCCCTTCGACCAGTTCCACGTTCGAGAACCCGGCCGTTTCCAGCGCCTGGTCGTTGTGCGCACACACGGCCAACCCCACGTAGAACGGTTCTTCCAGCTCCAGCCGGAGCGACCCGCCGGCCGGGTGCAGCGCCTCGCCTTCGCGGGCGACGGACATCGAGACGTATTTTCCGTGTTTCTCCAGGCGCAACCGCCCGGGTGACTTGACGTTGGATTGAATCTCACGCGTGAGTGCGCCTTTGGCCTCGCGGTACTGCAGCGACGCCAGGCCGTCGCCGTGCAGCACGGCGTCGGCATAAGGGGAATCTGCGTCGAGACTCTGGCGGACGATCAGGCACGCCTTCCGGTGCGGCTCGCCTCCCGTGCCGATGAAGGCGATGTCCGCCGCCAGCGTGACGTCACCGGAAACCTTTTTCCATACGAAGTGGCAGGCGTCATTGGTAAACCATATGTTCACGCCGCCGCCGCCAACCGTGTAAGTCCGCTGCGCCGCATCGTATTTGGCGGAGCCGGCATGATGTGGCGTGCCTATGTCAGTGTCGGCCGTGAACATGCCGGGGGTTACGGGATTCGTTTGCGCGTTCGCCAGAACGAACGGAAGACAGGCCAGAGCGAACACCAGAAGCTTGGGTAAACCAATAAAATCGTGCATGTCGTGATTAAACCGCGCAGCAGCCTCGTTGGCAACGCGTTATTTGAACCCCATTTTGATGACGAAATGCTATTTTGAAAGCGTGAGCTTTAAACCCCAATCATCTGCCGACGGAAAGTCGGGCACGTTGATCCAGCCCCACACGTTGGCTGCCAACACGCCTGGCCCCGCTTTTGACCATTCTCCCGTGCGCGGATTAAACCATTCCGCCTGGTAGCTTGCATGAGGCACAGCGCCGCGAATCATGCCCTTGTTCGGATAATCCTTTTCAAAGTAAACGAGGAAAAGTTTCTGGTCCGGTGTGCGGGCGCAATAGGCCCAGCCCAGGAAACCCTTGGCCACATGCGTCTCGCTCGGTGAAACGAGGTTTGCGTCGGGCACGAGGTCCTGGTAATGGTCGCCCTCGGAAAAAGCGAACGTCTTCAAGTATTTCATCATTGTCGCCGAACTCCATTGGAACGCCTCCCACATGAACGGATTGGATCCGCGTTCGATGTCGGCTCCCCAAACACCTTCCGAGCCGTAAATGTGACCGGCCAGACCGCCGGAAAGGAAACTGCCATACATGCCCGAGCGGACGTCGCGGTCGTCTTCCGCAGTGTTCCCCGGCGCGCCGTATTTATACAATGGGTAACGTTTATCGAATATGCCGGAGTAATAGGGCTCGCCATTCAGCGCCGGACGCGCGGGCTGCGAATTGAAAATATCGGTCAGATACCAGTAGGCGTCATGCTCCCGCAGATTGCCGATCTGGTGAAGCGTCAGCCATTTGTTCTGTTCCGGCCCGCCAAAATCCACCAGGCTGGACACGGATGCATTGCACGACGCCAGCGTCCCGAACGGCGGAGGGCCGTATTTTTCAATCACCAGATTGGCGGCTTGATTGAGCTTTTCCGGTGGCGCGGTCATCTCCGGATAGTCGAAATGCACCGGACTGAACACGCAATTGTTCGCCTGATACCGGCTCCAGACGTATTCGATGTAGCGGCTGTAGGACTCCGGCCATTGGTAAAATTTCGCCCAGGCGGACGTGATGTCCCGCCGCGCCACTTCGATGACCGGGACAAATCCCTGTGCATTCAGGTAATCAATCTTGCGGTCGAGATATTTGAAATACTCCGGGTTGATGCGGTCCACGTCCGGAAAGATCTGCTCGTAACCGGGAACTTTGCCGGGGAACAGAAAGGCCCGGCCGCCTTCGTTGTGCATGTCCTTCGAGCGCCATTGGTCGCGCGGTTTTTTGTCGGCAATTTCGAATTGCTCGACCCACGACGAGCGTACACAGATGTTGGCATCCTTGTCGTACCACACGTCCCACGGCGCGGTGTCGTTGGCCCAGTTTGGAAATGCGGCGATGATGGCCACGCTGTTGAAACCCTCGTTCTTGCGCAGCCGCACGTAATCCTTGAACCCGGCTTCCGGTCCAATGGCGCGCTCCTTGTCATCATCGTACCATTTGAAGCGATACGTGGCCGCCGCATACCAAGTGTCGCCGAGCAACAGATACGGCGTGCCGTCGGCGTACTGCAAAGCGTGTCCGTTTTTTGAGGCTTCAATCATTCCCCGCCGCGTGGGCACGGATTCCTTTTCCGCTTTCGACCAGTCAACAGCGGTGAAGCTGCCGCGCTGGTCGTTCAGGCCGGCGTCCTTTTGATTTGAACCGCTGCGCCAGGCCCACTCGCCCGGCTGCGTGGCCAGAACCCGGACTTTGAAGACATTGCTGCCGTCCCAAAATCCGTAGCAGCGTTTATCGAAGCCGGGGCCTTTCAAATCCACCCAGACTTCCACATTCGTGTAAGGATTGGCGTATTGATTCTGGGCCTGAAAAGTCAACTCGACCTTTTCCCAGACATGAACTTCGTTCGCTGACGCCACCGCGATTGGAAAAACGATTGCCGAAATAAATGCCATCAGTGGTTTCATGGGCAACATTCTTTATTTTCAGAAGCCAAACGTCAAACTGTAAGCGGGTTGGTAATGTCCCAATTCCGGTAGGGCGCGTCACTCCGTGCGCGCCGTTCTCCACATTAGCGGCGGGCAGGGGACTGCCCGCCCTACCCAAATTTTCAAATCAGGAACCTCCCGCAGACCTTTACTTCCCGTTCAGCAGATGGTCGGCCGCCAGCACCAGGAAAAGGTAATCCGTGGTGCCGCCGCCGAGCACGTATTCCGTCTGCTGCCAGAGGAAGGGCCATTCGAGCAACTCCGGGTAGTCCGGCCGGATAAGCGCCGTGCCGGACACGCTGCCGCCCGGAATGTACGTCCAGTCCGCGCGCGTGAAGCCATAGGCGACGGTCACTGATTTCGCTCCGACGCCGGAGACGAACGACGCTGTGTTTGGGCCGGGATGGCGTCCGAGAATGAATTCCAGCGCATGCAGCATTCCGTCATCCGGGAAGATGTCTGGAAATCCGGTATGCAGAAAATATTGTTCCCTGCCGAATTTCTGAATTTTCCAGCCCGCGCCCCAGATTTCCGGTTCGTAAGGCACGCCATAAGGAGTCTGGTTTTCCTGTGCGAAGATTTCTGAAGCATACGCGCGCATCGCGGCAGTCACCGCTTTCGTGAACTGCGCGTCACCGATGATCGGCAGCGCGCGACCCAAAACCCAGCCGTTTGTCCGGATGTTCGCGCAGATCGCGTCCTGGTTGTTGACGAGAAAATCCGCGTACTGCCGGTCCTTGGTGGTAATCAACAACTCGACTGCGATGGGAACCGCTTCGACCGGTCTTTGCTTGTCCGTCACGTTCCACAGTTCGCGGGCAATGCGCAGGCAATCTTCGGCCAGCGGTTTATTGAATGATTGGAGAGCGCGCGAAGCGGCGGCCAGCCCCGCGCCAACCTGAAGCTCGCGCCGCGGATTTTGCTCCGTGAACACCCAGCGATCGTCGGCGGATCCGGGCAATCCGACGGGCGGAACTTCGCCTGAGATTTTCTTCGGGTCGAACACCCGGTTGTCGGTGATGTT
Organism: Verrucomicrobiota bacterium; assembly: GCA_036803685.1. Lineage (GTDB taxonomy): Bacteria > Verrucomicrobiota > Verrucomicrobiia > Limisphaerales > UBA11358 > UBA11358. Next base: position 28,780 of record DAIRTX010000030.1, read on the forward strand.
CACCGGGTCGCCCAGATGCGTATACTGCCGCATCGTCGGCTCGATGATTCCCCGGTAAAGCCGCCCGAGCGATTTGTATCCGCCGACGATGCTCAATGCGCCGTGTTCGATCTGTTGCAGAATGTCGGGTTTGCCGTCGGGGCGATGCAGTTCCACGATCCGGTTTTCCTGATCGACGGTGGTGTCGTCGTAGTTGACGCCAAATTCCTCCCACGCCAGCGCCAATCCGTAGATAGTGTCGGATTGCGATTCCACCCGCAGATCGTAATCGCCGGCGTCATGCCAGCCGCCACGGTCCAGCCCGGGCACGGGTTCGCCCGATTGATAGCTGCAGAGCGTCGAAGGTCCCTGAAGGTAGCCATCGAAATGATTGTAATTGGTCGGCGCCATCCGCGCATCATCGAGATGGCACGCGCCGTGCCAGACGCGGTAACGGTCGTTGACGCGCATGTGGCACATTTGAATCGGCAGAAAATATTCGAGCGTCGGCTGCCAGACATTGCGCTGGTAAACCTCGGCGCTGATCTGAAAAGGGGTGCTTCGCGTGTCGCCGTAGCGGACGACATACATTCCGGGTTTCTCCACCGCCGAGAAATCGAACTGAAGATAGTTGTAACGCAAAAAATGTCCCCATTCCTTCGCTTTGGCTTCGAGCACCATTTCAAATCCGCCGTCCGCGGAAATGCGTTCCAGTACCGGCAAAGGCCGTGCCGTGTCCCGCGCGTCGAGTTCGATCACGGCGATCTTCTGCTGCCTCGGGTGGTAACCCACCTGCGAGACTTGCACGACAGGATCCGATTTCCAGTCCGGGATCGCATGGGGCGTCACGAACCATTCCAGTACCCGGTTCGTAGCGCCTCTGGCAACCGGCGCGCGCACAACAAACCAGCCGTTGTCGTATTGCCCGCGACCGTCCACCAGTTCCAGATCACCTCCAACAACAGACTCGATGGTCATGCGTTGGTGTTCAGACTCCGGTGCAATCACGAGTTTCTTTCCGGTCGCCATTGCAGCGATTTGGTACTCGCCCACCCTATCAATGCGGCCGGGGCCGTTAGCCTGGCGAGGAAAGATTCCGAATTGTTCATCCATGGAATAAGATTTCCCGAACAGGATGCCCGGAAACAGTTCGAGGTTGAACGACACCTTGCCGTCCCATTCGGCCGGCAGCGGTTTTTCGAGATCCACCGTGATACGGAAACTTCGGCCCTCGGGTCGGACACGGACGACGTAGGCGAATTGGAGATCCGGATAAATGACGGGGTTGAAGCCCTTCCGGTTTTTGGCGGGGTCGGGATATTCGCAGCGCACGCTGATTTCCTGCTTCGCGCGATTAACGACACGCTTGCCGACCTTCGGCACCGCCCGCCACTGGCCCGGTGTGCCGTCCAGCCGCAGATCGCCGTCCGTGGCGACCCGCTGGCCGTTCTGGATGATGCTGACGCCACCCTGGTGACCTTCGGGATAATAATCATGGGCGAGCATCACGTTCAATCCCGGCATTTCAAGGTATTCCAGATCGTTAAGGCTCAGGGCGGCTCCAAGGGAAGGCGCGGGCGGGTCTGCGGCCTGCAGCGCTGAAAACTGTGCGCAGGCAAACGCCAACGGAACAAGCAGCAAGCGTCGGAGCCAAGAGGACCAGTTGTTTAGCGGGGACGATTTCATTTAATAAGGTTGAGAGAGGTGTAATATGGAGACTGCTGGTGCAATTTAATTTGTTTCCGGGACACATCGGGAGACTACCCGGATGAACGGCACTGGTCAATGCGGGCGCAGTAATTGATAATTTTCTGGAAATTATCTCATGAACCTCTGGGCCGGAGGGCGAGCAGCCTGTCCTGCCCTGCGGCGATCCTCGCGAGCCGATTTTATGAAGAATTTTCCGAGGCTCGTCGGGAACTTCGCCCTCCCAAATTCATTTATGAGATGCTTGTCAAGCGGTTCGCTAAAAGTGCTGGCGCACGCCAGGAACAGCCGGTAACATGTCTTCATGAAATTGACACCGACCAAACAATTCCTTCATGCATTGAATCCAATTCATCTGGCGACATTTGTCTTCTTTCTGGCCGTTTCGTCCTGTCTCAGCCAGGCGACCGTGTCCAAAGGGACAGATGCCTTTGCTCAAAACCGATTGCTTGGCCGTGGAGTGAATGTCCTCGGCTACGACCCAATCTGGGATTCTTTTGACAAGGGGCGGTTCAAGGAACGGTATTTTAAAATGATCCACGCCGGGGGCTTCGATACCCTTCGCGTCAATCTTTACCCGTTCCCGCACATGGGTGCCGCGCCGGATTTTATCCTGAGTAATTCCTGGTGGCAAACGACGGAATGGATCGTCACCAACGCCTTGGCCGCCGATCTCCATGTGATCCTTGATTTCCACGAATACGAGATCACGGGGAAGGATGCCGAAGGCAACAAGGCCAGGTTTCTCGCCTTTTGGCGGCAGCTGGCTCCGCATTTCCAGAACGCGCCGGACAAGGTAATGTTTGAAATTTTAAATGAACCCAACGGCAAGATGACGCCGGAGGTATGGAACCAGTATCTCGCCGAGGCATTGGCCATCATTCGCGCGAGCAACCCGACCCGTACCGTCATCATTGGGCCTGCATTTTACAACTCGATCGACCATTTGGATGAACTAAAGCTTCCCGCAAAGGATACTAACCTGATTGTGACCGTGCATTATTACAAACCCATGGATTTCACCCACCAAGGCGCGCCTTGGGCACACAGAGAAGGCAAGGTCGGCGTCGTGTGGTTGGGCACACCTGAAGAACGCGCTGCGATTGACGCGGATTTCAAAAAAGTACAGAAATGGGCAAAACGGCATCATCGCCCCGTCTTTCTGGGTGAGTTTGGCGCGTATGACAAAGGTGAAATGGCGTCACGAGTGCGCTGGACGGAATGTGTTGCGCGCGCGGCGGAAAAGTCCGGTTGGAGCTGGGCTTACTGGCAATTCGACTCGGATTTCATCGTCTATGACATTTCGAAGGAGCAATGGGTTGAACCGATTCACAACGCACTGATCCCGCCGGGCGGCGCGAAAACGCCATAGATAAGTCCATCACAAAGACGCGAGACCACAAGCCGCCAGGTCATCCCTGAAGGCAGGCAGCGGCAACGTGATTTGAGCCGCGGTTACCGGCCCCGGCACATCCGGGCGGCAGCTTGAGCCGGAAAGCTCGGCAGGAGAAATAATGTCGCCTTCTTTCCCGGTTTGATGCTTCAATCGCGCCGGACTCGAAGCCAGAGCATCGCCATGAACGCATATCTCTTTACCGCCGGCCTCACCCAATCCCAGGTCCGTCCGTCTCCCGGTCGAGGCGGACAGATGGTTGACAGTCTGAGAATCTGGGATTCCTGCATGAGTGCGATCATTTACGGTGGCGACCCGCAACAGGCACAAAAGCGATTTGAAGCCTGGTGCCGTCAGACTCCGGAAGGAGAAAACCCGGTCGAGACGGAAATCAAAAAGGTCGGCGCCGCGCAGTTTGTTGATCAATTGCTCACGGAATCGGGCGGCAACCCGTGGGATTGGCCGCGGATTTCCCAGCAGGTCAATGACATTTTGCAGGCGACCCCCATGGACGATTTCGAACAAGGCTATTGGGTGGACATCAATCAGGCCGTGCCCCCGGGAAAAATCAGTTTCGACGTCGAATCGTTGAAACACGATGTGCCGGAAGACATCCGGTCCGGCTTGAACTGGTCGCCGGACAAAAAATTCTTTTTCCTCGTGAGCGTTCTCAGCCCACGCCCATCGCCGGCAATCCCTGCCGACGATTTGGAATCCGACGCGCCAGACCGCGACGACGCTGACGATGAAAACGAGAACGAAGAAAAACCGGAATTGGACGGGTTTGTCGCCACGCTGCCTGAAATGCGGGACAAGGAGGCCGCGGCGCTGGTTGAGGCGCGCAATTCCGTGGTTGCCGCGTGGCTCTGGCGGAAATATGCCGCCGACACCCGGCTTGCTCCGAACGAAATCCAAATCACCCCCTGTTGCAGTTTCGTTCCGGTGGAATAGCGCGGGGAAACCTGGCGCGAAGCATTCAAGTTCGCCTCAGTTAAAGGTAATGGAATTTAGGATTCTTTGTAGTGAGGCCGCCTCATCGTCGTTTGTGAAAGATACGATGAAACAGAGAGCGTAACCCTTTTGGATGGTGGCGTAATACTTTTGCTTGATTGTTTTTCCACGCATCGAAATCTCCAACTCCATCACGTCAAACTCTATGCCTCCCAGCCGCTCGCTGTAATAATCCTTCGGAAACGATACCTGAATCTGACCCGCTTCGAGCACCTGCCTCGCCTGAAAAAGATAATCCTTGCCTCTCTTAATGCCCGGCAATTCACGGACTATTTCGGCCATGGCCATGATGCTTGGGTTATATGCGACAGGCGACCCGACAGGATGCTCGAACACAGCAAACAGGTTGACGGTCTGTAATTCGGAGGCTTTAACCATCGCCTTAAGATTCTGATCATCACCAGCGACAAATTGTGCGCCCTTTTTCATGAGACGGCGCTGCGCTTGTTGATCCTGCACACTCCAATCCTTCGGCAAAGTCACAGAGAATCCGAAATATTCGTTCCGGTAAACGGAATTGCTCAGTGTGCCAAAATCAATCTCGTCACCGGCTTTTTTGCTACATCCAATGAACAGCAACGTTAGGACGAGGATTTGGGCAGTACATATGGTTTTCCCGGGTGACATAGGTTGTTCAAGGTTTGTGGCAATGGTTGATCAATATCAACACTTTTCCGATGTAAAAACGGGAAAGCTTGGAAAGTTTGAGTGCGGTCTTTCGAGTGCTGGTGGCCGTGCGCAGGCACCTCACCAGGGGCGCGCGAGGTCGGGGCGCCTTTTGCGGGCAGCCTGAGTGCTCACCTTCCGGCCAGTGGCTGCCAAATCTTCGGCTGGAATCGCGGCATCCTGCGGCGCTTGTCCCGACTCAGCTTCTATGGCAGTCATCGCCTCGTCGATCACCCCGAGCAATTCCTCCCGGCCATGCTTCGCCATCGCGGAACAGGTAAAGATCGCCGGCAACTTCTCGAACCATCCGGAGATGCGGGCCGTGAACGCCGCGATGTTCGCCTGCACCGTCGCGGGCGTTACCTTGTCCGTCTTGGTGAAGACGAGGACGAACGGGACGGAATTGCGGGCGAGCCAGGCCACGAATTCAACATCGATTTCCTGCGGTGACAGCCCGGAGTCGAGCAGCGCAAAGACACAGCAAAGGCTCGTTCGATGCTTAAGGTAATCGTCCACCGCATGGTTGAACTTGAATTTGGCCTTACGCGCCCCGGCGGCGAACCCGTATCCCGGCAGATCCACCAGCCGCCAGGTCCGGTTCATCGTGAAAAAGTTGATGAGCTTGGTAAACCCCGGCGTGGGCGAGACCCGGGCCAGGTCCAGCTTGCCCGACAGCATGTTCAGCAGCGAGGACTTGCCGACGTTGGACCGTCCGATGAAGGCAAATTCAGGCAGCGACTCATCCGGACACGAATCCAGGTCCGGCGCGCTGCAATCAAAAATGGCGGATGAAATGTTCACAATGGGCAACCAACAGAACATTATCGCAGCAAATCCGCCTCACTGATACACCTATTTTCTGAGAATGCAGGGAAAAGGGGAGAGGTAGCGCAGGCTGGCAGCCTGCTATATCGCCGATTGGTAATCGGCGGGGGTTGGGTGGCGGGACACGGTGCAGGTTGCCAACCTGCGAAACGGCAGATTACCAACTCCTTTACGATTGATAAACTTGTGGTGGAACGCGGCCCAATTTTTTTGCTGGGAATGATGCCGGTTGGAAAATCTCCTTTTCTGCGCTAAGTTCCCGCATGAAATTAAAACTTGCTGCCAGAAAAACCGAATCGCCCGGCGTCGAATCATTCATTTTCAAGCCCGATGAACCACTCGTCTGGAAGGCTGGACAATTCCTGCATTATGTCCTCAATCACGAGGCCACCGATGATCGCGGCTCCGACCGCTGGTTCACCATCGCTTCCGCTCCTTGTGAACGCCGCGTGATGCTGACCACCCGCTTTGCCTCCAAGCAGGGCAGCACCTTCAAAAAAACATTCAAAGCCCTCAAGCCAGGCGGCACGATCGAGGTGTCCGATCTCGATGGCGACTTCATCGTGAGCGACCCAAAGAAACAATACGTCTTCATCGCCGGCGGTATCGGCATCACGCCCTTTCGTTCGATCCTTAAGCAGGCTGAGCACGAAGGGAAAAAACTGCGCGTCCAATTGATTTATGCGAACCGCAAAACGGTCGCCGCCTATCAAAAAGAATTTGAGGCGATGGCCAAACGAAACCGGAACTTAAAAATCCATTACCTCTTCAGTCCGCAGCGCATCGACAAACAGACGATCAAAGAACTTGTTCCGAACCTAAAAAAACCGCTTTTCTACGTCTCCGGCCCTGAACCGATGGTGGAAGCCATCGGGAAAATGCTGCAACAGATCGGCGTTCCCCAAAAGCGGATCAAACAGGATTGGTTTCCGGGTTATCCGGCGGAGTAAAAAGTTTCGCAGAAATTAAAGCTCGTCCTCGCGTTCGGCGTAGAAGAGCTGGTGGGCGCGGTCGTAATCGGCTTCCGGCACAAAGACCTGGGCGGCTCAAATCGCCGTCGTCCGGCACGGCGGGGTCCACGAACGCCTGCGTGGCGGCGATGCCATGCTTCTCCAGCATCATCACGAGCATCTCGGCGTCGCCGACCGGGCCGGTGTAAAACAGCTTCACGCGGGCAATCTAACCGCAGATGGACACCACTCGCCACGCCCAAATGAAATTCGGCGGGAGCGCCGTCGGGCGCGGCATATTTGTAGCATCCAAAATCAAACAAGGTTTCAAGCTCCGTCAGGAGCGGAATATGCCGCTCCGACGGGACTGGGGAATGGGGTGGCGCGGGTGGCTACAAAGATTTCGCTCCTGACGGAGCGGCGAACCGGCACGCCGAAATGAATTGAAGGCGGAAGCGCCAGAAATACGGTGACGGTGGGAGAAGTTGGACGCAGACGGCAAACTCAATAGACGAGATATTTTTCGTCACCCTCAAAGTAAACCTGCCCATCATTATTGAGTGTCGAAAACGTATCATCTTCAGATTGATTCTTGCGAGGTTCGAGGGATTCGAACATAGCTAGGGCTTGCTCTTTAATTTGGTCGAAGCAATCTGAAGAACTCATTTCGAGTGGTGGTTCAACGCGCAAAACATAGCGGTTTATTTTTGATAGGAAACCGGGAAAAGATTCACACAAAAAACTTTTTACGTTGGCAATCCCGCCCAAATCTTGACTTAACTTTTGTTGGACAACCGAACAATCGATCAAGGACGGATCAACCGCCGACCCTTTTCTAAATCTTGAAATTTCGATTATCCGGCTTTTCAAGTTTAGAGGAATCCCTCGAATGTGTTCTGGCCCGGTGATGAAAACTTCATCTGGTGGCTTTGCGGAAATACGGGCAAAAAGATTCTCAACTATGGACTTCAAATCATCGCCAGCTTTACGCCCTGGTAAGCGGTCAAATAAGCCTTTTGCTTTCAAATCCAATTCTATGCCTTGTTCCAGATCGTGCCAGTCTAGCGCCATGTGCAAAACTCCTAGATGCGGGTTTGTCATCGGCATGGTTATGACGCCTGCGGCAACGCCTGCTGAAGTCGGAGTATCCGGAATCTGTCGGAAGGCAAGATCGACCTTGGTCATCTCTTCCTCAAGCGCTTTAACCTCTTGTGTCGGACATTCCCAAGGAAGGATTTGGGCATCGATATGTCCTTTGAACAATTCAGCTCTAAGATAATTATTTGGCGTTGAAGTGACTCCCGCCAACAATTGCATTGCGAGATCCAGCTCTCGGTGGGCATAAAAATAGCCATCCCAAGTTTCGCTGCGCATTCCAATCTGTTTGATAAAACCGGTGGGTGCAGTAAATGCGTATTCGTGGTCATTGACCAGTTTAGTGCCTAGCCGTGACACACTCTGCCAGTCAGTCAATTCGCCAGTAAAAAGTGTTTGGTGAGCGGACTTCTGTTCCTTGCTTCGCAGTGAAATCGGACCGAGCACAAATGAGAACCACTTCCCTTGTCCCGGGTCGTGCGAGGAATGCACAATAAAATCACGAACCGATTTGATGAAGCTAGTTACATCCTGCCCGTCAGATTCCAATTCCACACCATTCACAAAATCGGGCTGGAGTGCTTTCAAACGTGTCATCCAACTCGGCAAGTAATTGAAATTACGCGAGCAGCGTTCCACACGCAACGGTGAATTTGGTATGGCTCGGTTGAGGAACGGTCTTCCACTTGGCTCGCTCCGGTAACCCGGCATAAGAACCGGAAAAACTTCACAACTGAGACAGAGTTTATCCAGTTTTACCAAGCGCGCATAGAACGCCTCAACTTTGTCGGTGATCTGCTTTTTGGAAGCAGACAAATCATTTACTCGGACAACAGTAAAAGAAACTTTTTGCTGGTTGAGAACGCTATAATCAGCCCGGAGTTGAACCAATGGATCACACCAATACCCACAGTTCCGTTTTACGTCATAAACAACGATGAACACCGGAAAGAATTCTTCAAGCCACTGGCGGCAGGTGGTGGACTTTATCGAGACCTTAAGCTGCCCATCCTCAAGTTCGTCGATGTCTTCCGCAGAATCTGTGCTCTTAACTTGGCTACGGAAATATAGATTCGTCCGTTGTCCTTCAACGAAGACATTGCATTCAATATCCTCGCCGTAGTCGCTGTGGATAATATCAGCCGTCCAGCCCCATGTTTTTAATAACAGTGACACGGCAGTTTGCCCGACATCACCTACAACATGTGATTTTGGTCTGGAAGGTTTATCCATGACCGTTAAGTTTTAATTTAATTCTTCGCCCCCGCCAGTTCTTCCTCGAAATCCACGATCTCCTTGATCTGCACCAGAAACCAGCGGTCAATTTTCGTGAGATTGAAAATCTCATCAATGGTGAAGCCGGCGCGCAGGGCGTGCCGGATGAAGAAGATGCGTTCGGCGTTGGGCACGCTCAGTTTGCGGCTGATGACGTCCTTGGGCAGGATGTCGCGGTCGCCATAGACTTCCGTGCCGATGCGCCACGGCTTGCCGTCGCCGCCCAGACCGCTGCGGCCAATCTCCAGCGACCGCAGGCATTTTTGCAGGCTTTCCTTGAACGTCCGGCCAATGGCCATCGCTTCGCCCACGCTTTTCATCTGCGT
>DAIRTX010000031.1:0-1772 GCA_036803685.1 Verrucomicrobiota bacterium
CGTCCCTCTCCCCGCTGGGCGGGGAGAGGGTGTCCGTCAGGACCGGAGAGGGGTTTCACAAAATCATTGAATATGCCGATTGCTTTGGAGAGGTGGTGTAATACCAATTCCCAGAGACAATCGTTCACAAGGAATTTTGGTTTGCCGATTGGATGAACATTGTTTAAGGCGGCTATTTTTTATTGAATTCACCCGGCACGGGGGCGGGGTTGCTCCAATCGCCACGAGGTCGGGCGCCGTCCCAGATTGTGTTCGGATTCATGGGGGATTTCATCGCAGTCGGTTTGGATTTGAGAAAATCAGTTGTGGCCGGTTGGAAATCGGAATCTTTGATAATCGTGGGTGTCATAAAAATGATCAAATTGTCCTTGGTCATGCTTTTGTTTTCGCTGCGGAAAGCCCATCCCAGTCCGGGAATGTCCCCCAGGACGGGCACTTTGGTGTAAGTAGCCGTCGGGTTGTCCGTGACCAAACCGCCCATGACCAGCGTATTGCCATTGGGAATCATCACCTGCGAATCAATTTTGCGATAATCAAACACCGGAATCGCGAAGGAACTTGAGGAATTGCCCCCTCCGCCCGCCACGGTGACGATGACATCGTTAAAATGGCTTGAAACCACCGGAGTGACTTTCAGCCAGATGTAATTATTGGCGGAAATACGCGGCGTCACCTGCAAGATGGTGCCGACGTTGGAATAGGTGACCGACGAACTACCCGAGGAGTTTTGAGTTCCGCCAGACATTTGAATAATCGGGTAGCCGCGGGTGACTTCAATGGTGGCCATCTGGTTGTCCAAAGTGACGATGCGCGGAGTGGAAACAATCTGGGCATCATAAGCTGAATTCAGGAAGGAAAGCACGGCATGCACGCCATCAGCGTTGAGGAAGGCCGTTGCCGGGTTGAAACCCTTGGCGGTATCAAGCAACATGCTTGGATTTTGGAGAAGGTTGTTTTGGCCATAAGTTATTGTGCCTGGGGTTACTGTCGGTATCACAGCAGGCAACCCACCAGCGCCAGTAGGGTTTGGCGTAAAAGTATACGTTGAGGGAGTAATCGTTTGGGAATAAGGCTGGCCTGACTGTCCGCCAAGAACATTGTTTCCAAACGAAACACTCTGTGCCGCAAGCGTGCCTGACCAATCAATGCCTTTGACAGTCTTGGGGTTGCTGGCAATCTGGACCAGTTTTGTTTCAATCAATACCTGTCGTGTGGGTTTGTCGAGTGTGTTGATGAGCTCGTCCACGGCATCCTGTTCTTTCTCGGTGGCAACCACAATTATTTGACTGGTGCGCGTGTCCGGTATAACGCGGCTGCGCTTGTCCGTGAGCACAGCTTGAACCGAGTCCACCATGTTCGACGTGCTGGCCCATTTGAGTTGAACGACGTGGGTAGAGAGCGGCAGTAGTGCCATGGGGTCTTTGGCGGTGATGCGGGCAATCTGGGTCTTGCGATCTTCACTGAGTTGCAAACCGTAGTTGTCGAGCAAGGCCATGAGGGCTTGCCCGGCGGTGACATTTTCCCAACGGATGGAAAGGGTGGGTTCGGCTTTGATCTGTCCATTTTGGTCAGGCTGGCCATAACCGATTTTCGGATCGATCAGGTAATTGATTCCCGCCTGCCGGGCCAGATTTTCAATGGCGGTGGTAATCGGAACGTCCTGAAATTGGATCAACGGAATGCTCGTGCTCGGAGGCCCTGGAGGCTGAGGTTTGGCGGCGCTTGTGGTTTCATTGGTGGTGGTCACAGTATGGGTGGTTACACTGCTGGTG
>DAIRTX010000031.1:1872-37882 GCA_036803685.1 Verrucomicrobiota bacterium
ATCGTACTGGGAGACTCAGGAGCGCTGACCACGGGGGCCGTCGGCGGAGTGGCGGCGCTGGTGTCGGCGGTTGCATTGCTGGTGGTCACAGTACTGGTGGTTACACTGCTGGTGATCGTACTGGGAGACTCAGGAGCGCTGACCACGGGGGCCGTCGGCGGAGTGGCGGTACTCGTGCCGATGCTTTGATTGGTGTCGGTGGCGATGGCGGGCTGATTCGCGGGCGCAACCTCGTCCGTGGCGGCCGGGTTGGTTGCAATGGTATCAGTTTGGGACAGTGCCCCCTGTTGCCATGCAAGGCATCCCAGCAGTGTGGCAATTAGCATTTTTGTTTTCATACCTTTATCTCCGGTCTGGCTCCGATTCGTTTTTTTGTTAAACATGAACTGTAAAATATCTGGTCGCGTCCGGCCATTTTTGGCAGTCGCTCCTTGTGCTGCATTCGATGACGAAAGAAAGTTTCGTGCCAGCAAGCAATCCCTTGTGAAAAAGACATATTCGCGCGGGTTGGTCGAAAATGAAGATGGTCGCGTCCATTTTTGGGATTCAAGGGTTGGTGGCATACTTCAACTCGTGACGCTGGCCGGCAGATTCAATCATCACGGAGCTGTCCTTGATTTCAACGCAGCGGATGTGAATCCGGCCCTGTGGGGTGGCGAGGTCTTGTTCATCGCCGACGCCAAAGGTGTGATTATTGATGATGGCCAGCCGGCGTTCCGGCGGTCCGGAAATGCCTTTTAAGACGAGCGATGACACGTCACCGGCATGGGATCGAGCTGCCGATACGGTTTCATACAGCCGGGTGGAATTGGGGAAAAACGGATCGTGCCCATCTTTCGAATTCATGGGAATGACGAAGACCGAAGGTGACACCACCTCCGGCGCGGCGGGTTGGGCAACGGGGGCTGCCGCCACTGGCAACACCATCACAAACCCGGCTGAGAGCCACGCCGCCACCGCGCTTTTGCTGGAAATAACGCACCAGTTCATTTGATTATGAGGGGTTGGGTTTCACCAATGTGATGATTTCCATTTTAAATGAAAGTTTCTCGCTATTGCTGTCCTTACTGGCAGCGGGTTCGACCACCAGACGAACTATCCGGGAGTGAGGAAAGCTATTTTCGAAGTCGGCAATGAATTTGCCCAAATCGTGGTAATAAACCGTGCCATTAATGGCAAATCGGATTTGTTTGTAGGGAAAAGACGGCAGCAAATCCAACTCGCCAATCGTCGGATGGCCGACTTCCGGGATTTCCACTTTATACGATTGTTTGAAGTGGCGGATGGTGTCATAAGTCCAGGAATAAGGATCGCCTGAAGCCATATCCTCTTCGGTATGTGCAAGCGCATAGGTTGTTTCGTTCCACTCATTCGCTATCGCTTCGGAATTTGTAATAGCATGCTTGATGCTTTGAAGTTTGCTGGCCGCGACTTTTCTGTCCTTCGCGATTTTGGAAAGGGAGTCATACTGGGGCCGGATCAAACTGAAACCAATCAGTGCCAGTATCGCCAGCGTGACGAGGATGACAGTGATGAGTTGATTGCGTTTTTCTCTGGATAACCTTTTCATCGGGCGTACTCCGGGAAATTGCATTTCAAAGTGAACAACACACACGGTTTGCCATCAGAGCCTGCCTGCGGCGCCGACAAATTGATCAATTGAACCCCATTTGTTTTGTTCAACGTCGCTTTGAAATAAGATTGATCGGCCACGGCTTCCTTGAATTTATTGACCTGGTCTCCGGGGTTTGCGCTGGAATCCAGCGCGTCAAACCATACGACGATTTTTTCCGTCACCGTGCTGGGGCGTCCCAAGATGATACCATTCTTATTGGTCTGCGGCGGCGTTCCTGACGCGTAAAAATAATCCTGGTCCACCTTTAGCCGCGTCAGTCGCACGCCGTCCACGGTGACCTGTTGCAGCGCATTGAGCAGATTGCCCTGCAGAAAACGGCTGTTGATCATTTTTTTCAACGCATTCAGCTTTTCTTTCGCGGCGGCGGTTTGTTTCTGGTCGGTCAGCACGTGTTGAAATTCATTGGTGCGCGCCGCAATCTCCATTTGCCGGTCCGACACTTCCTTTTTGGCCAGCATGGTTTCGAGCTGGAGCGAACTGCTCCAGACCAGCGTCAGCGCCACAGCCAGCGCCCCCAAAAAAATCACGCGCTTGACGGGATCGTGCCGGCGCAATTCTTCCGCGGCCTTGGCCTCCGCCAGCAAATTGATGCGAATCGGCATAATTCAATTTCGTTCAAAAGGCCGCCAGCGCGGCGCCAATCGCCACGCTCAATTGCGGTCCAATCTGTTCAATTTCCACCGCCTGCTGCCCGGGCAGTGCCAGTTGCAAAGACGCCGTCGGATTCCACGTTTTGCAATCCACGATCAATTCCGTGTGCAACATTTGCAAAATCATCTCCGACCGTGCCGATCCGCCGGTGACATAGATCTGCGACACGGGGCGGTCCTGCTGATGTTCAAAGAAGTCAAGGGACGCGCGCAGTTCGCGCCCCAGCGGTTGCACTTGAGCTTCGAGCATGGCTTGGACTTCCGGCGCCATGCCCACCTTGATGCCCTCGGCTTCGGCGTAGGTGATGTTCATTGCCTCGGCGAGGCCCGCCGTCAATTTGTCGCCGCCGATGTTGACCATGCGGCTCAAGACCAATTCACCGCGATCCACCACGCAAACCGAGGAATGTTTGAAACCAATGTCCACCAGCGCGACCGATTCGTTGGCAAACGCTTCGGGCAGCGCCAATTCAAAAGCGTTCACCGGGCCGATGATCCCGGGCACAATGTGGTCCGGTATCAACCCGGCGTCTCTAATCGCCGTCTGAAAATCGTCAATCAATTGCTGCTTCATGCCCGCCACGAGCACTTTCAATTTTGGAATCGAACCCGTTTTGGCAGCATCGGCGGATTTGCCCTGTGACTTCGGGGGAAAAATGTGGCAATCAAAAACATGATTCGGCATGTCCTGCTGCAAATAACCCTTGGTGTTGTTTTTCAACACCATCCGCATTTCATCCACCCGAATCTGCGGCAATTCCACCTGCCGCACCACCGTGTCATCCAAACCGATGGCCAGTGTGACCAGCTTGGTTTCCGATCCCAGTGCCTCGGTCACGGACTGCAAATGTTCGGTCAGCAATTCGGTGGAAATTTTTCTCTCGTAAATCGGGGTGTCGAGCAGCACGAAACGGGTGAGCGCCAAAAGTTCGCCGCGCCGTTCCAAGAGCACGGCCTTGGTTGTCCGCTCGCCCAGATCCACCGCCATCATCTGAGCCCGCTTTTTCCTTAACAAGCCGTTTAGAAATGACAGTGCCATGTGTTGTTTCTTTGTTAATTTTCTCTGTTTCGGAATTGCGAACGGCAATTCTAATACTGATAAAACATTGCTATTGGTTGAGCAACTGCCGCGCCAAGTCGGCCGGCCCTGTCAGTCTGCCGTGGAATTCATTGCCCCGCCAAGTTGAGGGGTGGGAAAAATCCGTCAAAACCGCCGTCGTTGTCCCGACCTAAGGCGTGGGGTGTCTCGGAACTTGCCGCGCAGAACTCATGCCAACCGCTGGGCGATCAATTTCATTTCCTCCAGAAAAGCCTGCAGCAACGATGTCATGCGCCCACGCCACAGCGCACCCACCACGACGGGCGGAAAACCACGCAAGGGCAACGCGCGTACGTTGGACGGCAGCATTTTTTTGGGAATCGCCACCGACACGCCGATCCCGAGTCCGTTGGCCACGTAGGTTTCGATCAAATCCACCGAACTCGCCTCAATGCTCGGAAACCAATCCACGCCGAGTTCGGCAAGTTTTTGCTGGAAATTTTTACAGAGCGGCGCGCCCGGCGGCAGGCAGATCAACCGCTCGTCAATCTTGTCGCGTTTCCACAACTGCTCTGCGGAGGTGACCGAGCTGCCCGTTTCAGCCAGCAACACCAGCGGCAACTCCAGCAACGCCAGCGAGCGGATGCCCGGGGCGGACCGTTTCTCGATGAGCGTGACGGCCAGATCAATCTCCTCTTTTTGCAGCAACTCCTCCAGGTGTGCCGGATAGCCTTCACGCAGCGAAACTTTCAAGCCGGGAAATTTCTTTTGCACCCCCTGGAGCAAACGCGGCACGTGATCCCGCAAAATAATCGTTGAGGCCCCAATGCGGATGTGCCGCGCCTGCCCGCCTTGAAATTCGTTGGCGATTTTGTCGAGGTTCGAAAAAAACGGCTGGATGAACTCGTAAAGTTTTTTGCCTTCTGCCGCGAGCGCAAACGGCCGCCGCTGGAACAATGTTACACCAAGAAATTCTTCGAGCTGCGCGATCTGGGAGCTGACCGCCGGCTGCTGGATGCCATAGGGAATGTTCCGCACTGCCGGCATGATGCCGCCGTGTTTGGCGACATAATAAAACAATTCAAGGTGATGGACGTTCATTGATCCAGCCGATGTTGGTTCAAGTTTTATCAATTAACACCTTCTCGGCAAGCGCGGATAAAGTGACAGTGAAATGAAAACCGCGTTCACAACCCTCTGGCTGCTGTCGGCAGTGTTGCTGACGGGTTGCGTCCCGTTCGGTGTTGGTGTCGGTGGAGCGGTGCCGGTTCCGTCCTTGTCCAAAAAGAAAATCGAGCAGGGCCGTGAAATCACCGCGCGGGAGATTCAGTTCGTGGTGCCAGGCCGGACGACACGGGCGGAAGTTGTCACGCAATTGGGAAATGATTTTCGCGATTCCCCCCGCGTGTCGGCACTCGCCTATTCCTGGCAGTATGAAGGTGGCTTCAAGATTATATGGGGCTATGGCTTTATTGGTGGATATGGTGGGAGCGGGGTTCAAGATTTTGGCTGGAGGGCACTCTTTGTGGCCTTTGATCAGGATGGCCGGGTGGTTCAGTCCCAATATTACCGCCTTAAAGGCAGCAAATCTCTGGACGAACAACTGGAAGACTGGGCGCAACGTCACGGAGCGGCATCACTCACCAGCAAACTACGCTTGCAAGCAAAATGAAAACCGCATTCGCCATCATCCTGCTATTGCTGACGGTGTTGCTCACTGGTTGTGTGGGCGCGATGCCGGTTCCGCCGTCCCGCAATCAACCGGCTTGCGGCAAAGTCATCACGCCGGAACAGGTGAAATTCATCGTTCCCGGCCAGACGACGCGGGCGGAAGTGATGGCACGGCTTGGCGATCATTTTCGCGATTCGCCCCGGCGGCCCGTTCTAGCCTACTCCTGGGAGAAACCTGCCGTTGGGTGGACATGGTGGATTGTTGTGGCGGGGCCAGGTGGTGCGGGCGCAGCCGGTGGCCATACCGAGGGAAATCATTGGCAGGCTTTCTTTGTGAAATTCGACGCCAGCGGACGGGTCGCGGCCACCAAGTTCGTCTCGCTTTCCAACCACAGATCTCTCGACGAACAACTTGAAGATTGGGCGGTTCCGAAAAAGTTCGGCTTCGCTAAAATCGGCGCCCACATCTTCAATCCCGATAATGGCGTGCCGTGGTTTATCGAAGATATGAAACAAAACGGACAATTCTGCGGCGCGTCCAACTAATCAGAAGAAACCAATCAAATCCATGAAACCCGCTTTCGCAGAACAAATTTACGAGACTGGCTTTGTCACGGACAACCAGCGGCGACCGGTTTCAACTTTTGGTTTCCTGCTTCAAAGACCAGTAGCATTCCGCCATCAAGACGAAAAAGACCGCGTCGGCCACGCCGAACAGCGCGGCGAAGGCGATGTGCGGGAGATTGCCCTGCGACCAGTAATAGAACGTCGTCGCCGAATAGGCCAGTTTGTAAAGCGTGCCGACGAGGATCAAATCCGCGTTCCGCAGCAGGTCGCCACGCGCGATCAGGGCGTAGGCGATGCCAATCACCAGCACGAACGCGCCGAGCAATGTGAGGTAGCCGCCGAACGCCGGCAACTTTTCGCTGATGTTCAACGCCGCGAAAGCGCGCGCGGGAAAAAAGGTGAAGGTAAGGCCGAGGCCGAGGTCGTAAAAGGCGGCGATGGTGAACAGGCTCCGATAATACTTTTCTCTGGCGGGTTTCATGGCATAAGTTTGTAACAGCAAACCAAAAATAATCAAATGAAATCTTATCCAAATCTCATCCTCGCCTGGCTCTGGATTCTCCTCGGCTTCATTTCCGGAATGGCGCTTGGAATGTTCTTTCACGGGGAAAACTGGCTGGGCGGCTACGGCAGTTTCAAGCGCCGGATGTATCGGCTTGGACACATTTCCTTCTTCGGCCTCGGCGCGGTGAACCTGCTCTTTTGCCTGACGGTGCAAAACTTTTCATTGTCCGGTTCGCTGATTCATTTTGCATCGCTGGCATTCATCGTCGGCGCGATTGCGATGCCCATTTGCTGCGTGGTCATGGCGCACTTCCCCAAGGCGCACATGATTTTCGCCGTGCCGGTGGTGAGCCTGATCGCCGGTGGAATTCTGACTTTGTTGGAGGTAATAAAATTATGAACACGAAAAAACGCATCGGCTTCATCGCCCTGAGCGGCGTGCGCGCTCACAACGCGGAACTCACCCAACTCGGCCTCACGCTGCCCGGCTTCGTGGACCGCAACAAAATCATCGCCTTGCTGCCCAGCCTCGGCCTGCTCACGCTCGCCGGGCTTACGCCGAAGAAATTTGACGTGCAGTATCACGAGATTGCCGACCTCAAAAAACTGCCCGAACTGCCGGTGGATTTCGATCTCGTCGCCCTCAGCACGTTTACCGCGCAACTTAACGAGGCGTACGAAGTCGCCGATTTTTATCTCGCCAAAAAAATTCCGGTGGTGATGGG
The DNA here is from genome assembly GCA_036803685.1 of Verrucomicrobiota bacterium. Taxonomy (GTDB): domain Bacteria; phylum Verrucomicrobiota; class Verrucomicrobiia; order Limisphaerales; family UBA11358; genus UBA11358. Next base: position 8,665 of record DAIRTX010000031.1, read on the forward strand.
CGGTATCACGGTCACTTCCCTGCCGGAAGAGGTGAAGAAACATTGCACCAGCGTCGTCGTTGGCGAAGGCGAACCGCTCTGGCCGGCGGTGCTGCGCGATTTTGAACGCGGCGCGCTCAAGCCGTTTTACACGCGGTCGAAGGAATTCGATCTGGCCGACGCGCCGCTGCCGCGCTTCGATTTGCTCGACCCGGACAAATACAACCGCCTCACCGTCCAGACGAGCCGCGGCTGCCCGCACCGCTGCGAATTTTGCGCGAGTTCAATTTTGCTCACGCCGCGTTACAAGGTGAAGCCGGTGGAGAAGGTCATCGCCGAGATCCGTGAGATCAAAAAAATCTGGCCGCGCCCGTTCATTGAGTTCGCCGACGACAACAGCTTTGTCCACCGCGAGCACTACAAAAAACTATTGCGCGAACTGGCAAAGGAAAAATTGCGCTGGTTTACCGAGGCCGACCTGAGCGTGGTCGGGGACGACGAACTTCTCGGCCTCATGCGCGACTCCGGTTGCCAGCAGGTCCTCATCGGTCTCGAAAGTCCGCGACGCGCCAGCCTCGACGGCGTGGAGTTGAAATCCAACTGGAAATTGCGGCAGCAGGATTCTTACAAGGCCGTTATCGCGAAGATTCAATCCTACGGCATCACCGTCAACGGCTGTTTCATCCTCGGCCTCGACGGCGACACGCGCGACGTGTTCGACGACGTGCTGGGTTTTGTGCGCGACTCCGCGCTCTACGAAGTGCAGGTGACGTTCATGACCGCGTTTCCCGGCACGCCGCTTTACGCGCGGCTCAAGCGCGAAGGCCGCATCCTCCGCGACCGCGCGTGGGAACTTTGCACACTGTTCGACATCAACTTTCAGCCGAAAAACATGAGCGTCGCCGAATTGCAAAACGGATTTCTTGGGCTGGCGAAACAACTCTATTCCGCCGGGGAAACCCACGAGCGCCGCGCAAATTTCAAACGCAGGTTGAAAACGTCGCCGAATTTCGGCCACCGCGCGGCGCGGCGGGAGCAATTGTTGGCCGCGTGAAAAATTGATTGCCCCTCGCAGGAATTCGGTTCACAACGATATTACGACCCGGAGAAAAAATGAAACACGCCGACATTCAAAAGCTTCACGACGCCGGCCTCATCACCGATGAGCAACGGCAAAAAATCATCGGGCACTTCCAGCTCAAGGAAGACGGCGGCAAATTCCTCGCCATCGTCTCCCTCATCGGCGCCGTGCTCATCGCGGCGGGAATCACGTTGCTGATTGCCGCGCACTGGAACGAGATTCCGCGCGGCGTGAAAATCGCCGCCGGACTTCTGCTCCTGCTCGGCTTTCACGCGGGCGGCTGGTGGCTGCGCAAAGGTGGAGGCGCCGCCTCGTCGCCGGCATCTTCTGCGACGGGGGCGTCGCAGCCACAGGGCAAATACCGGAAGACCGGCGAGGCGTTGCACCTGATCGGCTCGTGCCTGTTCCTCGCCAATATCGCGCTCATCGGCCAGATCTACAACATTGTCTCGCGCCCGCCGAACGCGTTCCTGCTCTGGTGGATTGGCATCGCCGCGCTGCCGTGGCTCCTGCGGTCGAAAGCGCAACACGTCCTGCTGCTGATGGCGTTCGGGATCTGGTTCGGCTTCGAGGTCAACGAACACGGCGGTCTGATTTATTGCGAGTCGGACCGGCAGGTGTTGCTCTATGCGCTGCTGGGACTGGTTTATCTCGGCGCGGGATATTGCCTGCGGCGCGGGGTCTTTTCCGAATTTGCCGGGGTGACGGAAAAACTCGGCTTGCTCGCATTCCTGATTTTCGTCTATCCGCTGGCGTGGAAGCATTTCTTCGGCTGGGAAAATTCCGAAATGCGCCAATGGTTTTTTCCCGCGCTGGGCGTGCTCGCGCTTTTGCTGTCGGCGGCTGGCCTCAAAAATCTCACCGCGCTCACCCGGCAATGGCGCTGGACCTGGTTCGCGGCGCTGTTGGGAATGATGGTTTTCATGGGCACGGTCTGGTTCGGTTGCTGGCAGTTGGATCACGCCGGCGAATCACGCCACTATTTTTGGGGCGAATCATGGAGTTACCTGGTTGGTTCGCTCGCGCTCTTCGTCTTTTGCCTCTTGCAAATCCAAATCGGCATTCAGGAACGCTCGCCGTTTCTGGTGAATCTGGGCATCGTGTTCATCGCCCTCGACATCCTCGCCGCCTACTCCGACCTGTTCGGTTCCATGGCGCGGACGGGCGTGATGTTTTTGATTTCCGGCATTTTCCTGATTGTCTTCGGGGTTTATCTCGAAAAAAAACGGCGCGGCTTGATGCGCCGGATGAAATCAACACCAGCAAAGGAGGTCGCGCCATGAAACTCAAACTTCTTATCCTCGTTCTCGCGCTGCAAAGCGCGTGGCTGCTCGGCACCGTCGCCGTGCAGGAACACGCGCTGGCCACCGGCAGGGTCATCCTGCTGGAAACCGTGCGCGTTGACCCGCGCGACCTGCTCCGGGGCGATTATCTCATCCTGAATTACAAAATCAGCGATGTGCCGACGAACCTGTTTTCGCCGCCGGTGATGAAAGATTTGCCCGACGACACAAAAATCTACGTCGCGCTCGCGCCGGCGACGAACCATTTTTACGCCGTGGTCAAGGCGAGCACGAACCAGTTCACGCCGGCGGCGGACGAAGTTTTGTTGAAAGGCAAAAGCACCTGGCCGCGTTGGAATGCAGCGACCAATTCCATACACGTTGAATACGGACTGGAACGCTATTACGTCGCCGAGGGCACGGGCAATCCGCACGGCAAACTCACCGCGCAGGCCGTCGTGACTGCGTCCGGCCACGCGAGCGTCAAGGAGGTGTTCGTGGACGGCAAACCCTACGCCGAAGCGATGAAAGATGCCGTTCGCTGACAACCTTGAGCTGCTGAAGGTCGGTTTGGCGGAACGTATTCGCGGCAAAGTTTTCGCAGCAAAATAACCGGGATAAACTTTGATTGTTTTTTCCTTTCGCGCAGTGTCTCATGGGGCCCGACCATGAGCTTGAAAATCCAACGCCGCACGCGGCGGTTTTCTTTCGCTGAGCCTGGTTTAGTCACGGAGAGATAAAATGCGCATCGTCGAAATCCGCGAAAAGACCATTTCCATCGCCTCGGCCATCACCAACGCCTATATTGATTTTTCCAGGATGACGTGCTCGGTGGTCGCGCTGATCACCGATGTCGTGCGCGATGGCAAACCGGTGGTGGGTTATGGTTTCAACTCCAACGGCCGCTACGGCCAGGGCGCGTTGATGCGCGAACGGTTCTTCCCGCGCCTGATGGCCGCCGATCCCAATACGCTGGTGGACGAGAGCGGCGGGAACCTGGACCCGTTCCGCATCTGGACGACGCTGATGAAAAACGAGAAGCCGGGCGGGCACGGCGAACGTTCGGTGGCGGTGGGGGCCATTGACATGGCGGTGTGGGACGCAGTGGCCAAGATTGCGGGCCGGCCGCTTTACCGTTTGTTGGCGGACCGCTATCGCGGCGGACAGGCGGATGACAAGGTTTGGATCTACGCCGCCGGCGGCTATTATTATCCCGGCAAGGACCTGACCGCCCTGAAAAACGAGATGAAGCGCTATCGCGACCTCGGTTACCAGGTGGTGAAGATGAAAATCGGCGGCGCTCCCCTCGACGAAGACATCCGCCGCATCGAGGCGGTGCTCGAGGTGGTGGGTGACGGAAAATTCCTGGCGGTGGATGCCAACGGTCGTTTCGATCTCGACACCGCCATTGCCTACGGCGAGGCGATGAAACCTTACAAACTGTTTTGGTATGAAGAGGCCGGAGATCCGCTCGACTATGCGTTGCAAGCAGAGCTTTCCCGACATTATCCCCTGCCGATGGCCACGGGTGAAAATCTTTTCTCGCACCAGGACGCCCGCAATTTAATCCGTCACGGCGGCATGAATCCCGAACGCGATTGGTTGCAATTTGACTGCGCGCTGTCCTACGGCCTGGTCGAATACCTGCGCACCCTGGAAGTGCTGAAGCAGCATGGCTGGTCCACGCGACGGGTCGTGCCGCACGGCGGTCATCAGATGTCGCTCAACATCGCCGCCGGCCTGCATCTGGGCGGCAACGAATCGTATCCGGGCGTCTTCCAGCCGTTCGGCGGCTTCGCCGACGGCATCGCCGTCGAGAATGGTTATGTGGGTTTGCCGGATGTCCCCGGCGTCGGTTTTGAAACCAAGGCCGAACTCTTCAAGGTGATGAAATCACTCAATGACTGAACCCAAAACGGCCATGGATACTGCCAAGGGCAAAAGAACAAGTTTGTTGGGCCAGCTTTATTTTCAAGTGCTTCTCGGCTTCCTGCTGGGCATCGCCGTCGGCTATTTCCATCCCGGCCTCGGCGAATCGCTCAAGCCGCTCGGCGACGGTTTCATCAAGCTCATCAAGATGCTGCTCGCGCCGATCATCTTCGGCACGGTTGTCGTCGGCATTGCGAAGATGGGAAACCTGAAGGAGGTGGGCCGGGTCGGCATCAAGGCGCTGGTCTATTTCGAAATCGTTTCGACGCTGGCGCTCGCCATCGGGCTGGTGGTGGTGAACGTGATACAACCCGGAGCCGGGATGAACATTGATCCCTCCACGCTGGACACCAAATCGCTCGCCACCTACACCACGGCCGCCAAACAGCAGGACGCCACCAGCTTCTTCATGGACATCATCCCTTCCAGCTTTGCGGATGCTTTCGTCAAGGGCAACATGTTGCAAATCATTCTGATTTCGGTGCTGTTCGGGCTGGCTTTGGCGCAGCTTCCCGACCGGGGAAAAGTGATCGTGGAGGTGATTGACTCCGTCCTGCACGGTCTGTTCGGCATCGTGCGTTTTGTCATGCATCTGGCTCCGCTGGCCGCGTTCGGAGCCATGGCCTTCACCATCGGGAAATACGGCGTTGGCACCCTGGGCGCCTTCGGCAAGCTGATTTGCGGCGTCTATCTCACGAGCGCGATCTTTATCTTCCTGGTCCTCGGCCTCATCGCCCGGATGAACCGGTTCTCGCTCTGGAAATATCTCAAGTTCTTCAAGGACGAAATCCTGATAACCTTCGCCACAGCTTCGTCGGAAGCCGTGCTGCCGCGGATGATGGTCAAGCTGGAGCAACTGGGTTGCGCCAAACCGGTCGTGGGCCTGGTGCTGCCCGCCGGCTACACCTTCAACGCCGACGGTTCGTCCATCTACCTGACGATGGGGGCCATCTTCGTCGCGCAGGCCACCAACACGCCGTTGACGCTGAGCGACCAGTTGATCGTTCTGGCGGTTTGCCTGTTCACGTCCAAGGGCTCGGCGGGGGTGGCCGGCGCCGGATTCATCGCGCTGGCCGCCACCCTGGCTTCGATGGACAAGATACCGGTTGCCGGCCTCGTGTTGCTGGTCGGGATTGACCGCTTTGTCAATGCCGCGCGGGCAGTGACCAACCTGATTGGCAACGGCATCGCCACCATCGTCGTGGCCCGGTGGGAAAAAGCCTTTGATGAAAAACGGGCCGGAGCGATGCTCAATGGCGCGGCCAATGAATCGCCAACGGAACCTGGAACCTGACCTCATGAGATTTCACCCCGAACAGAGTTGACATCATCGCCGCCACCAATCATTAACTTCACGACTTGAAACCATTGCCATGAAATTCACCCGTCGCAATTTCCTCCGCACCACCGCCGTTGCGGGCATCGGCGCCGCGGCTTCCTCGCTGCTCGCAAAACCGACCGGTTCGGCGTCCGGTTCCCGGCCAGTTACCGATGAAATCCTCGAACGCGCCGCCACCCAGCCCGTTCTCCAGCTCAAAGGTCTCAAGGACCCGGTCATCATTGAGTCCGTTGAACTGCTCCGCAAGGGCAAGGACCATTTCGTGCGCGTCCGCTCCAAGGACGGCGCGGAGGGCGTCTCGGTGGATGACGGCCGGATGGAGGTTTTTCATCCGATTCTCAATCAACAGGTGGTCCCCTATTTCATCGGCAAGGACGCGCGGGACATGGAAGCGAACCTTTTTGGCGTGTACCGCTACCAAAGCAATTACAAAATGCAGGGCCTACCCTTCTGGTGTCCGGTGGCTTTGGTGGAATTCGCCATTCTCGACCTCTTGGGCCGGATGAGCAACCAGTCCCTGGGCGAAATGCTCGGCGGCATCGTCCGCACCAACGTTCCGTTTTACGTTGCCAGCGGGCGGCGCGACACCACGCCGGACCAGGAGATTGATTACCTGAAAGGCCTGGTTGAAAAGACCGGCGCCAAAGCCATCAAATACCGCGTCGGCGGGCGCATGAGCCGCAATCAGGACGCCCTGCCGGGTCGCACGGATAAATTGATTCCCCTTTCCCGAAAGGCGTTCGGCGATAAAATGGTCATTCATACCGATGCCAACAGTTCCTACGATCCGCCCGAAGCCATCCGGGTGGGCCGGATGCTGGAGGACATCAAGGCCATCCACTACGAAGAACCCTGTCCCTTCGACAATTTCGATGCGACGAAGAAAGTCGCCGACGCCCTATCCATTCCGGTTGCGCTCGGCGAGCAGGAATCCAGCCAGTGGCGTTTTCAATGGTGTATCCGCAACCATGTCGCCGACGTCGTCCAGCCCGACCTATATTACTATGGCGGTCTGATTCGTTCCCGCCGTGTGGCGCGCATGGCTGAATCGGCCGGCCTGGCCACCACTGTGCATCTTTCCGGCGGATTTGGCTTTGTTTATGCGCTCCACTTCGCCTCCTGCACGCCGAAGATCGGGCCGTGGCAGGAATATAAGAAGGGTGTGGAAACCTACGGCCAATGGTTCAATCCGCCGCTGCGCATTGTGGATGGCGCCATCACCGTGCCCAAAGGTCCGGGTCTCGGCCTTGCCGATGCGCGGGAAATTTTGAAAGGCGCGACGCCCGTTCAGGAACCCGGGGCTTCCCTGGCTTCGGATACTTCGGGTTAAAGGCAAGTTGGCGGTGCAGCTGGCTGTGCTTTCACTGCGCGTCTAACCGCATTGCATCGGCAAACTTGTCAGCACCTTGTTTGCGTTGTTGCTGGTTTTGTTTTCGATGGCGGCGACAAAGTTTGCAAACTCACGGTTACGGGAAAGAAGAACAAGCACGGTGGGTTTGAGGCCCGTCAAATTAATGTGGTCGTTGCGCTCCGATCTTGCGATCGAGCGCAACCCATTTCGCATTCCGCCTGCGGACGGAACTTAAGACGGATCAAATCCATGTTACGATTTGTCACACTACGACAGGGGAATTGATCATCTCATGGACGTTATAACGTTCCAGTGCAATGCGCACCAGACGAACGTTCATTTCCGTCAAGTTGTCGTCCCCAAAGATGATTCGCACCACTGCGAGGACGACCTTTTCGAATGTTTCGTCTTGTTCGTTGTTCATAATTCTATTTCGATTTCTGCTGGCTGACAAAATGTTACCATTCAGCGTGCCAGTTTCGCCGAGATTGGGGGCCAGGCTGAGGGGTGGCATGACTTTTGAGATATTGGCTGCACGTGGTTTGACTGAAGCTGCCATGCTTAGCGGCGCCACCGATGGCGCCACACTCAGAGCGGGCACGGCTGGCGTGTCGTTCCACCTGCCGTTCTTGGACGGGTTGATCGGAACCAAGGGCGCGGATTTGAGCACTGGCGGCGCGGGTTTGGGCACAACTTCCGAGGCATTGACTGCTCGTGGTTGAGTTGTGGGCAGTGGCACACCGGAAGAATCCCCGTTCTTTGCCTTGCCATTCATGCTGCCGTTGCCGCTCATTTGCTGGTTGGCTTGAGTTGGAACCGGAGGTTTGGGCGCGACTTCTGAGGCATTGGCTGCTTGTGGTTTGACTTCTGGTTTAGTTTCCGGTTGTGGCGCGCCAGCGTGTTGCACTTGGGCCTTGAACAGATGAATGGTCACTTTGAGTGCCAGTTCCAATGGGTCAACCGGTTTGGTGATGAAATAGTTGCCGCCGCTGAGCACCCCCTGCGTACGGTTCCCAAAATTGCTATGGGCAGTGACGAAAATGACAGGTGTTGTCTTATAATGAGGCAAAGCGCGCAATTTCTCACACACTTCAAAGCCAGTCAGCTTGGGCATGTCAATGTCCAGCAGCACCAAGTCGTAATGGTTGGTCTGCAGCAGTTTCAGACCTTCCAAAGAGTCTTCGACGCTTACGATGTCGAGGTTGGCCCGTTTCAACGTGTTGACGATCACGTGGTTGCAAACGGTGTCATCGTCCACAGCCAGTACTTTGGCCCTTGGTGCAGCTTCGGTAGAACCAACTTCGTCGCTTTTTAACAAGAGACCCAGGCAATCCACCGCCTCAGCCAGAGTTTGCAGTATGGAAGGTGTTACTCGCGAAGGCTTGGATGCGATTTTGGAGAGCAACATGTCGAACGCCTTCGTCAGCAGTGCCATGCGGGCGCAACCGGCTTTGCCGGCGTTGGCGCTCAGGGAATGCACGCTCTGACAGAACGGCTCCAGCTTGGCTGCAGAAGTAGGTGCCTTAATATATGCGAGGCAATGCTCGCGAACCTTCGCGATGTCCGCTGGCGCGTCTTTTAAAAATTCCGCGCGCCCTTTTGTGGGCGAAGTTCCGTCGGCGGGCACTTCGGTCGCGTCATCGTTGTGCTCACCAGCCGAACCGTCGTTGGCCATGTGTAATTGGATTGCGGGTGCGTAATCAGTTTGAACAGCACTGGCGGAATGGGGGACGCTGGCGGACGCGGCAATCAACATTTCCTGAATGGTTTGAATCAGTAGGGAGGGCGTGCAATCGCTTTTGCGCAGTTGTCTGGTTATCGCGTCCTCAGCAAAATCTGTAATTTGAACGTTAGAAAATATAATAATTGGAATGATTTTCAGCCGGGGGTCGGCGCGTATGAATTTTAGCACATCCGCACCGTCGAACTTGGGCAACATCAGGTCGAGCACGACCAGATCGGGCGTGGCCTGGGAAAGAGCCTTGAGGGCCTCCAACCCATCTTGCGCAGACTCGATGTGAAATCCCTCCCGCTGGAGCAGATTCCGATACGTCGTCAGCACAACGGCGTCGTCCTCGACGAAAAGGATTGATCTATTGATTTTCATGGCTCTTATCCCATTTACGGATACAAATCACCAAAATGTACGGGCACAACTCAGCCCACCGGCACCCTTGCCAAACTCATGAAAAATAGCACCGTTCATGCCAAAAAATTGACAAAACTGCGCCTTATACCAATTCCCAGAGACAATCGGTGCAATGGGTAGGGCGGCGCGCCCGCCTGCTCGCGATCTATCGGCGCTGCGCCGCCGGGTATGATGTGGCCGCGCAGCGCGGCCCTACCGTCTGGAATAGGTGCCGGTTATTATCGGGAAATGGTATTACTTTGCCTTAAAAAACAACTTGCATTGTCCATCAAGCTCAAGCGGGATATTTCCCCGATATCAGACTGGCTGGAGAAATGTTTCAAAAAACCCGGGAAGCCCCGCGTATTTGCATCCATCTGCGGTTAAACGCCGGAGCCGGATACTAATCTTTCCTTCCGTCCATTGCTGCAAACGATGCCGGGCAAAAGTTTTTCAATTCACAGTTCGGTGCGCAAGTGGTTGGCTTTGCCGCCGTGATTGAACCAAAAGACATCAGCCGGCAATCCGAATCAAGCCTTCGCGGCTTCTGGAGTCTCTTCGTCACTCAATTCCAAGGCGCGTTCAGCGACAACGTCCTGAAAAATCTCGTCGTGTTCATGCTGGTGGCGCTGAACGTGTCGCTCGCCGAGAAGCTCCTTCCGAAGTCCGCCCGCGTGAAGTGATTCACGCGTTGCATCGGGCTGGCGACGCAATCCGCAATGGCGAGATCGTCTGCGTCTTTGCCGGGGGACAAATCACGCGGACGGGTGAACTGAACAAATTCCAGCGCGGCTTTGAGCGCATCATGAAAAATGTGGACTCGCCGGTTGTGCCCGTGGCGCTCGGCGGCGTGTGGGGCAGCCTTTTCAGTTTTGAAGGCGGGAAATTCTTTTGGAAATGGCCGCGCCGTATTTTGTATCCGGTGACGGTGAGTTTTGGCAAACCGATGCCGGCAAATTCCACGGCGGACGAAGTGCGCCAGGCGGTGGGCGAATTGCTCGTGCCGTCGGCGGTTAAAAATTAAAGCGACAGAAATTCCACGCGCATTTCCTGGCCGCGCAAAATGGCCACGGTGCGTTCCGCGCCAAACTTCGGTTTGCCCGCGTAACCGGGATTCAAATACAGCACGCCGCCAATCGTTTCGCAAAAGGCCTTGTGCGTGTGGCCGAACACGACGGCGTCCGGCCGCTCGCGCGCAACCTGGAACTGGAGATTTTCCTTCAGCGCGTGCGGGTTCACGATGTGGTGAACGAAAAATTTGCGTTGGGCGAGCGCAACCACTTCGGTGATCCGGAAGGTGGGCGAACTGTCCGTGTTGCCGAGCACTGCGGTGACCGGCGCAATCGCTTCCAGTTCAACGATGATTGAATCGTCGCCCATGTCGCCCGCGTGCAGGATGTGACTGACGCCTGCGAAAATTTCACGGACTTTCGGGTCGAGAAAACCGTGCGTGTCGGAAATCACTCCAATTTTCATTTTCGGAGGGACGAGTTACACGAGTCCCTGTTTGAATTCCAGAAGTTTGAGACTCGTCCCTCCGAAACGTAAAGTTTCACGCCTTCGCCTCCTCCGGCGCTTCCTCGGCTTCCGGTTCCTCGTCGCGCGCCCCGGCCGTTTTTTCCGCGGGCGATTCGGCGGTGGCTTTCATCGCGCCGACGAACAGACTGGTGAAGAGCCCGCCGCTCAGGAGTGTGTTGCGGAAAAATTCCCAGGTCGAAGGGAAATTCGGAACGCCGGTGGTCAGCGCTTGAATCCAGCCCGCGAGCGTTTTGGCGTATGCCGGATTGTTGAGCCAGGATGCGGTGTTGGTGATGAAATAAAAAAGCACCGCGCCCAGCAGTCCGCCACCCAGGAGCTTCCACCAGTTCGTGCGCGGTGAAAACAGGCGCCCGAGTCCGATCAGCGCGGCGAACGAAAGCGTTTTGACCAGCATATAATCGCTGAACACCGGCTCATGGTAGTAGAAAACGTTCAGTAGAACGTCCGTGGCAAACAACGTGCCCAGCGGCAGCCACCAGGCCATCGCTCCGGTGAAATACACCCCGCCGCAAAACGCCAGGGCATAGGCGGCGCTGAAATTCTGCGGCAGCACGCCGGGGATACGCGACAACGCGAACACCAGCATCAGCAGCGCCGGCAGCAGCTTGGTCCACTTTTCTTTCACTGTCGGATAGAATAATTCACGGCGCGGCCGGGACAAGCTTTTCGAGGGGTTCGTGATACGGCTGGTGGGCGCGATACAATTCGAGCAGCTCCTGGTTTCTTTTCAACAAGTCCTGGTCACCTGACTCCGATGCCATCATGCAGGCTTTCTCCGCTGTCGGAATCGCGTCGTCAAACCGCCCGGCCTCGGCGTAAGCCGCCGCCAATGTGCCCACCATAGGCGTTACGCCATAGTGCGTCAGTTCGCAGGCGCGCCCGGCATGCTTGACGGCTTGAGCGCCATCCCGGATGCGTGCGTCCGGACAGGTGGCCAGCAGCCAGCCCAGATTGTTGAGCAAATCGGGCAAATCAGGATGGGTCTGCAAAGCAAGGCGATAACTGGCAACCGCTCCGGCGAAATCTCCCTGCTGACACAAATTGTGTGCGATTTTGGTCTGTGCTTCCGAGAACGCAGGATCAATAGGGGATGCTTCCGAACGCAGAACTTGAAACAAACTGGCGAAATCGTCCGTCCATAGCGGAACCTTCATCGAGCCTGTCTCCGCTGGCCGGGCGGCCAGGCGGATGGCGGGAGAGTTGATGATTTCCTGGCTGCGCGACAGCAGCATCCACACGGAGCGCAGAATCCACGGCTTGTCCCGTGGTGCGCCGTAATCAATGGTGGCCACCTCATAATTGAAATGGCGGGCGAGATTGACGACCACCGGTTCGAGATTCACGCCCAGATTGGAGACATGCACCGCCATGATGCCATTGGTCTTCAAGTGCCTTTCGTAGATCATAAAGGCTTCCTTGGTCAGCAGATGCACGGGAATGGCGTCGCTGTTGAAGGCGTCGAGGACGAGCAGGTCAAAGTCTTGCGGCGGTTCCCGTTCCAACGAGAGCCGGGCGTCACCCAGGGTGACTTCCACTTTTCCGGGACAGTTGGCAAGATAGGTGAACCGCGAGGTGGCCAGCCGCTCCACTTCCGGGTTGATTTCATAAATGTGGACGTAATCTCCTGCCTGGGCATAGGTGGCCAGCGTGCCGGTGCCGAGACCGATCAGGCCGATGCGCCGGGGACCGGTTGGTAACGCGCGCATGGCCAGGCCGACCCCGCTATGCTCGCTGTAATAAAGCGTCGGCCAGGCTGCCCGTCGCGGGTCAACAAATTGCAGGCCGTGCAAGGTGCGCCCGTGAGCCAGTTCAAGATAACGGGAGTCCGGTTTCTGGTTGTCATGCCTCATGACCTTCAGCACGCCGTAAAAGTTCCGCGACCGGTAAACCGTCAGGCCGCCCGACTGGTGCGCTTGCCGCCACAGTGCGATGCCGAGCGCCACCAGGCCCGCCAACAAACAGACACCCGCCGGCAAGCGCCACCGCTTGAAACGGCCGGGATTCCGGTCGCGCGCGCAGACGAGCAGGAGCAACAGGCCGCAAAGCAGCAGCCCCCATTGCAATTCGAAGTAGTCGGTGAAGACCAGCGGCGCAATCACGGCGACGAAAAATCCGCCCAGCGCGCCGCCGGCGGCAATCATCAGATAAAAACCCGTCAGATGACGCGGGTCGGGCCTGAGCCGGTAGAGTTCGCCATGACAGACCATGCAGCAGATGAAAAGCCCTGCGGAATAAATGCTTAATTGCAGTTGAATGGAGACCGTTGGTCCCTTGAACAGCGCCCAGCAAATGCCGCCCCAGGCCGCCATGAGCGCCAGCATGAACGGCAGGCGCGCATACCAGCGCGGGTTGTCGAAGCAGATGATGAAGCTCAACAAGTACAGCGCCAGCGGCAGCACCCAGAGAAAAGGAATCACCGCCACTTCCTGGCACATCTTGTTTGTCGTCGCCAGCAGCAGCACCGATGCGCAGGCCGGCAGCAGCAGCCACAAGAGCCGGTTGAGGGTTGAGGGCGTAAAGCCCCGTGGGGGCCACGCCCCTTTACGGGGTTGAGAGTTGAAAGGCGCAGACGCCTGACTCCGGATTTCAGACTTCCCCCCCTCGTCACTCGACACTCGACACTCGACACCTTTTGTCTTCCACAGTTTGATTGCGCAGAAGCCGCAGCCGATGGCATACACGGCCAGTCCCCATCCCCACAGCATGGCTTGCATCTTTCGTGAGAAATGCGTCTCAAAATAAATCGGAAAACTGACAAGTGCCAGCAGTGACCCGACATTAGAAAGCGCGTAAAGCCGGTAGGGCGACACGCCGGGGTTCGTGCGGCTGAACCAGTGTTGCATCAGGGGACCCGTGGACGAGAGGACGAAATACGGCAGGCCAAGGCTCACGGTCAGCAGGGCGAGGATTTGCAATGTTGGATTTCCGCCGCCGTCCGGCTTCCATGAATCGGCGGGCGTAATGGGCAGCAGTGCCAACGCCACGGCGAGCAGGGCCAGATGCAATATCGCCTGGCGGCGCGGCTTCAGCCAGCGGGAGGTAAAATGCGCGTAAGCGTAGCCGCCCAACAGCAGCATCTGGAAAAACAACATGCAGGTCGTCCAGACGCCGGTCGCGCCGCCGAACCACGGCAGGATGTATTTGCCGATCAGCGGCTGGACTTGGAAAAGCAAAAATGCCCCCGTAAAAATCGTCAGCGCATAAACGAACATGGCGCGAATTTTGCCGGGGTTCCTCTTTAATCGCCAGTGCGAACTCCGGGTTCCGGCAAAATTCCCGGCAAAAAGAATGAAGAATCGTTGGCAGCGGCTGGCTCCGCTTGATCCGGGCTTGCCGCCTCATGATACGGTTGGTGGGTGCGATACAAAGCCAGCAGTTCCTGGTTTCGCTTCAACAAGTTCTGGTCGCCCGACTCCGACGCCAGGGCGCAGGCCTTTTGGGCCGTTGAAATGGCATCGTCAAATTTTCCCGCCTCGGCATAGGCCGCCGCCAGAGTGCCGATGAAAATCGTCTGCTTGAAATCAGTGAGGGTGCAGGCGCGCCCGGCGAGTTGAACGGCGCGCGTTCCATCTCGGGCACCGGCTTCTTTGCTGGTGGCCAATGCCCACGCAAGATTGTTCAGGTTAACCGCCAGGGAGATTCTTGTTTTTTGCAGGTCTGTTTCATCTGCTTCCGCAGCCAGGGTGCGGACTTTTTGCGCCGTGGCAATGGCGTCATCAAACCGCCCGGCTTCGGCGTATGCCGCCACCAAGGTGTCAATGCAAACTGTTTTCTGATATTGCGTCAGTGCACAAGCACGTTCGGCGAGTTGAACGGCCTGCACGCCGTCTCGGACACCAGGTTCTTTGCTGGTGGCCAGCATCCACGCAAGATTGTTGAGCGCTTCGGGAAAATCGGGTCTGATCCGCAGCGCTTCGCGGTAGTGCCGGGCCGCTTCAACCGCCTTGTTTTGACGACTGAGGATCTCGGCCAGATGACAATGAGCTTCTGCATCGTCGGGTCTGAGTTGCAACGCGCGCGAGAAATTCTCCATGGCTTCAGCATAGCGTTGCTGCCCGGCGAGGTAGATGCCACGAACCCGATAGGTTTCCGGATTGCTGCTTCGAATCCAGAATGCCGTGTAAACGGTCATCGTCCAAACCAGCAGCAGAACCCAAAGCGCGGTTTGCCAGACACGATGTTTCTGCCTCAACCCGATCCATCCGACCGCGACCAGTGCGCTGAACGGCACCAGTGCCGGGAAGGCATAAAATGCTTTGACGTGGGCAAGCCACGGGCCTCGCAGCGACAGGTAAATAATTCCCAGCACAAACATCCCTGCCAACCCGAGCAGGACGAACCATTCCAGCTTGGGTTGGCGAATGAATTGCACGAGTGAAATCGCCAGCCCGACAATGGCCAGGAAGGAAATCGCGCCACCGAGCAGATACCCCGCGTTCATCAAGTCATAATTCCATGGCGGTCGGTACGTTAGTTGTGCTGTGCCGCTGGCAAGACCGTCCCCCCATAGCGTCGAATAGATGCCATCGGCAAAGCTATGGAAGGCACTGAACAGCGGAGAGACCAGGGCCTGCCCAAAACTGAAATAGTAAGCGCTGGTTCGGAAACCGGGATCCTGCCGCCAGGCGTGGGCGGGGTCCGTTTCCCAGTTGGGCAAAGGCACGTTGCCAATCTGGGTCCACAATCGTGCGTAATGCCAGCCGCAAACGAGCAGCAACGAAAGAACAACGACGCCCACACTCCCCAGCCAGTTGCGCGGAGTGTAATTTCTTCGCGCCAGCAGCCGCAAACTCAACGCGGCGAGAAAAACCGGTATCGCCAGCAGCGATGAGAACTTGGTCAGCATCGCCGCGCCCAGGGCGGCCCCGATGCCAAGGTGCAAAAAAAGGCTTTCTTTTTCCGTCTGCAACGCGCGCAGGAGAAAATAAAACGCAACCGTAACGAACAGGCCGGCCAGCGGTTCGTTGGTCACGTATTGCGAAAGATACAAGTGAGGTGGCAAAAAAGCGGCTACCAACAATCCTGCCGCTTGTGCCGGCAAATTTCCCGGAAAGAGCAGCCGGAAACACAGCCACGCCAGCCAGCAATGGATCAATCCCACCACGCCGTTCACGGCCCGTAGCGCGAATGCGGCGTTGTCGTCGGGTACCGAGAGTCCGCACGCGCTCAGCACGAGGGCTGACCCCGCGTAGTAGAGGGGCGGCTGATGCATCTCCCAGCCATCCTTCGGCAGCGGCAAGGCATGTTTCTCCTGGATGAACTGGATATATTGTTCGTGTGCGTCCGCATCAAAACCCATCAATCGAGGCAGTTGCGGCGCGTTGTTGATGAAGAGTGCGGCCCGGGCGATGAGGACACCGGCCAGAAGACCATAAATCCACTTTGCCGATGGGTCAGTAGTTGAAGCGGCCACTTGCCGGCCTCGCTGCCGCAGCCAGCAGTTTACGCCCCAGACCATAAACAGAGACAACGCGCAAAGCGCCGCCATTACGGGCCAAACCCGTTTCACCGAATCCATTGTCCGCTCGCTTCCGTAAAGCAAATTCCCCGGTTGAATGGTTGGCGGCTGTGTGGCCCGGCGGGCCTTCTGCCAGGCCGACCTGCCCAGCGAGACCTCCCATCGTTCGTCAGTGCCTAATGACAGTCGGTCAGCTTGGAGACGCAGCCATAGCGC
This sequence comes from Verrucomicrobiota bacterium, assembly GCA_036803685.1. Taxonomy (GTDB): domain Bacteria; phylum Verrucomicrobiota; class Verrucomicrobiia; order Limisphaerales; family UBA11358; genus UBA11358. The sequence continues at coordinate 24,968 of DAIRTX010000031.1, forward strand.
AGGCGGGCCGGGGGAGTTCGTAACCTGGGCAATGATTTCATTTGTGCCGGGGCGAAGCAGTCCCGTCACATCTACGATCGAAGGCGACTTCCAGTTTTTGCCGGCAAGCTCGAGATGGCCGGGTTTTTGCCCGTTGATGACGACGGCGGCACTCTTGAATGTGCGGAACGTCAGGGTGGCGTTGGTCGGCGGTGCGCTCAACGTGAAGCTGCATCGGAAAACCGCGCATATCGGTACCGCGTGTTGCGCCACGACCTCGGGCGGTTTGGGATAAATAATCCATTCAGCACCCGGCCTCGTGGGCAGGAAAGCGATCCCGTTGTTGCGGGTGCAGAGCCACCAGAATCCACCCGCCGTCGTCAATAACGCGAGCAGGAGGATTGCAACAATAACAAAACTCTGACGCCGGGCTTGCTGCATGCGTGTCAGCATTATGCTTTCGCCGGTGTTCGATGGCAAGCTGGCTATGGGGCTTCGCGATACGGTTGGTGGGTGTGATACAAAGCCAGCAGTTCCTGATTTCGCTTCAACAAATCCTGTTCGCCCGACTTGGATGCCAGGGTGCAGGCTTTCTGCGCCGTTGCGATCGCATCATCAAATCGTCCGGCCTCGGCATAGGCCGCCGCCAAAGTGCCCACCATGGGCGTCAGGTGAGAGTGCGTCAGTTCGCAGGCGCGTTCGGCCAGCTTGACAGCCTGGGTGCCATCCCGGATGTGAGCATCCGTGCAGGTGGCCAGCAGCCAGGCCAGATTGTTCAGCACGTCCGGGGAATCGGGCCTGAGGCGCAGCGCTTCATTGTAATGCTCGATGGCATCCTGAAATTCCCCTTGGGTCGTCCGCAGGGCGGCAATCCGGGCGTGCGCTTCCGCCGTGGGCTGGCTTTTCAAGGTCTCATAAAGGGAGGCGAGGGCTTTGGCCGTTTCCGCCTTTTTGACAAGCAGCGCCATGGCTTCGCGTATTACCACATCGTCTGGTCTCAGTTGTAGTGCGGTTGCATACTCCGTCCCGGCTTCGTCAAATTTCTCCCGGGCAACCAGGGTGTCCCCGAGATATTTGTGTGCAAAGGCATTGTCGGGATTCAACCGTAAGGCTTCGCCGAATTGAACCCCGGCCTCCGGCCACTTTTTCTGAAGGCAAAGGATATAACCAAGGCGATAATGAACGTCTTCAGAGTTTGGTGCGCTCCGGAGTACGGACCGGTAGTTTTTGGCCGCCTCATCCAGGTTTCCCGATACCCAGAATGCATTGCCCAAAAAATAATTGCCCATGGGATTCTCTCCCGTTACTTCAAGTGCGCGGCTGAAAAGCGTCACGCTGTCCCGCCAGTAACGTAGTTGATATCGGGTATCCAGCAGGCAGGCCAACAGCAGCGCCGCTGCGCCAATGGTCATGCCGGTTCGCCACGACTGTGAAAGGGATGCCAGGCCGGCCATTCCCCAGGCCACCATGATGAACAAACCGATGGACGGCAGGTAGAGGTAACGGTCGGCCATGGATTGCACGCTGACCTGCGCCAGACCGATGACCGGCACGAGCGTCACAAGGAACCAGAACCAGCCGACAAACAGCCAGGGTTGGAAACGCATCTTCCGGATGCAAAAAACAGACAAAAAAATGAGCAACAGGCCGGAGCCAAAAACTTCCCATGGCCGAATCTGCGTATAAGGGTAGAAGATGGCCAGATTCACCGGCCAGAACGTTTTTCCAAGATAGGCCGTATATGCCGCCAGAGCATTCTCAATTCGCCAATCCCAAGGCACGTAACCCAAAGGGACAACCGACACGCCCTGAGCACAGAAAGTGACAACGCTTGATGCCAGGCTCAACGCCACGAACGGAGCCTTTTCCCATATCAATCGTCTGAGCATTGGGAAGTGAGGAGCGCTCTTTAACTCCGAACTCCGAACTCCGAACTCCGAAATTCTTCCGAGCGGCCAGAAATCTAGCAGCAGCAAAATCACCGGCAATGTCACCAGCATCGGCTTGCTCATCAGCCCCAGCGCGAATGAAAACAGGCACAGAAGGTAGTAGCGTGATGCGTGATGCGTGATGCGTGATTCCTCGCGTTCGGCGTTCGATGTTCGATGTTCGATGTTCGATGTTCGTATTTCCCCTGGCACCTTACGCCTCGCACATGACACATACTGCGCATAGGCCCACAGCGTCAGCATCATGAAAAATCCGCTTAACACATCCTTGCGCTCCGAAATCCAGGCCACGGACTGGATGTGCGTGGGATGCAACGCAAACAATGCCGCCACCAGGGCGCTGCACCAAACCGTTCCCGCCTGTGGGGCCGTAGCCGCTCTTGCTGTGTTGCCCGCCTCGCCCTCGTTTTGTTGCAATGAACCGTATGGTTGTGGTTGGTCGTCGCGGCGAAGCCCCACTTGTGGGGTCGTAGCTCCAATGCTTTTCTTGGAGCGAAGCCCCGCCTGTGGCGACGAAGCTTCTGAGCGAAGGCGCATCATCCGGTTCAGCACCAAGAACAGCAGCAGCGTGTTGGCAATATGAAAACCCAGGTTCATCCAATGATGGCCGCTGGCGTTCAGGCCGAACCATTTGTAATCCAGCATGTGCGACAGCCAGGTGACCGGATGCCAGTTGCTCGCCTGCGTGGTCGTAAATGCCCAGCGGATGCTTTCGAAGGTTATTCCGGCCTGGATGTTTGTGTTGTCAACAATGTAACCGTTCTCGCCGTAATCATCATAGAGGATAAAACCAAGGTGACCTGCGGGCCAAAAGGCAGTCAGGGTAATGACGATCAACGCCAGACAGATTAGCCACTCACGACGCATGGTGTTTTACTGCTTTGAATTTACCCCAATTGCAAGATTGTTCATGGCACGGCCGGGATGGCCTTGGCCGGGCGTTCGTGATAGGGTTGGTGCGATTGATACAACGCGAGCAGTTCCTGGTTTCTTTTCAATAATTCCTTTTCGCCCGCGGCGGACGCCAGCGCGCAGGCCTTTTGCGCAGTCGTCGTGGCGTCATTGAACCGTCCGGCCTCGGCGTAGGCCGCCGCCAGCGTGCCGAGAAAAACGGTTGCTTTGAACTGCGTCAGTTGGCAGGCGTGTTCGGCCAGTTCGACGGCGCGGGCACCGTCGCGCACCTTGGCGTCCGGACAGGTGGCCAGGAGCCAGGCCAGATTGTTCAGGCCATCCGGGGAGTCGGGATTCAGGCGCAACGCCTCGCGGTCGTGCTCAACCGCCTCCGGATAATCGCCCAGGATGGTCTGCATGACCGCGATTTGAACATGAATCTCCGGCGTGGAGTTGGTTTTCAGAATTTCATTCAAGCCGGCCAGCGTCTGGCTGGCTTGGATCTTCTGGGTGTTCGCCGCCAGGGTCGTCTGGAGGTCGGCATCGTCGGGCATGAGTTGCAGCGCCGCCTGATACTCGGCCTGGGCTTCGGCATATTTTCCCTCCGCAACCAGGGCGTGACCGAGATACTCATGGGCAAAGATGTTTGTGGGATGAAGGCGTATGATTTCGCTGAATTGGGACGCCGCTGCCTCATACTTTTTCTGGAAGAGCAGCACATAACCGAGCTTGCCCCGGGCTTCTTTGAATCGGGGGGCAACTTCCAGCGCCGACTCGAAACTCTTCGCCGCGCCATCCAGATCCCCGGCTTCGCCGTAGGAATTTCCCAGGAAAAAATAACCCACAAAATTATTTTCCCGGGTCACCTCGACCACGTGCGTGAACAAGGTGATATTGTTCTGCCAGAAACGCAATTGGTGCCGGGTATCCAGCAGGCAGGCGGATACGAGAATAATTCCACCCCAAGCCATGCCGGTTCGCCATAATTTTGAGCGGACGGCAATTTCAGCCATGCCCCAGGCCACGGCGATAAACAGACCAATGGACGGCAAATAGGTGTAGCGGTCGGCCATGGATTGCATCCCGACCTGTACCAGGCCAATGACCGGCACCAGCATTATGACAAACCAAAACCACCCGGCCAATAGATACGGTTGGGCGCGCCACCGCCAAAGGCAAATAATGGATAAAAGAATTGGCAGCAGGATCAGGCAGACAAATTTGTCAGGCTCCATGGGGGTATACGGGTAAAAAATGGCCAGATTCACCGGCCAGAACATTTTTCCGAGATACAGGGAATAGGACAAAACCGCGTGGAGATGGCGATCTTGCCAGTCTATCTGATTCAAAGAGATGACCGAATTGCCTGATCGTTGCGCCCAGAGGGTCACAATGCATGAAGCCAGGCACAGCAAAAACATGGGGATTTTTTCCACGATTAGCGGACGCCACGTTTTGATGAACTCAGCGAGGTTGAATTTGGGTTTTTGTTTGTCGGGAATGACGGTGCGCCAGCGGTTCAACGGCCAGAAATCGAGGAGCAACATGACCACGGGCAGGGTCACCAGCATCGGTTTGCTCATCAACCCCAGCGCGAATGAAAACAGGCACAGAAGGTAGTAGCGTGATGCGTGATGCGTGATGCGTGATTCCTCGCGTTCGGCGTTCGATGTTCGATGTTCGATGTTCGATGTTCGTCTTTCCCCTGACACCTTACGCCTCGCACATGACACATACCGCGCATACGCCCAGAGCGTCAGCATCGCAAAAAAACCGCTCAGGACATCCTTGCGTTCGGAAATCCACGCCACCGACTGGATATGCATGGGGTGACACGCAAACAAGGCCGCCACCAGGAAACTGCGCCAGCGCGCCCCGGTCATTTCCCACAACACCAGGTAAAGCAGCAGGGTGTTGGCGGCATGAAACCCCAGATTGACCCAGTGGTGCCCGCCGGGATGGAGCCCGAACCACTGGCAATCCAGCATGTGCGACAGCCAGGTCAACGGATGCCAGTTGCTCGAATGCGCGGTGGTAAAGGCCCATTGGATGCTTTTGAAATTTATGCCCGACAGAACCTCCGGATTCTTATAAACGTAATCCCAATCGTCATAGATGATAAAACCAAGCCGGCCCACCCCCCAGAAGCTGGCGAGGGTGATGATCACCAGACCCAGGAAAAACAGATAATTGCGGCGCATGAATTTTGTGGTATGGGAGGTGTTTTGTTGTGGCTTCTTCACTGGGTCAGGCTGCCTGGCTTGTCTGTGCTGTCACGATAGGTTTGATGGTTTTGATATAAATTGAGCAGTTCCTGGTTTTTCTTCAATAAATCTGTTTCACCGGCCACGGTGGCCAGCGCGCAGGCCGTTTGGCTGGTGGCAACCGCATCATCGAATCTTCCCGCTTCGGCGTAGGCGGCGGCCAGCGTGCCCATCATGATGGTTTTTTTGTACTGTGTCAGTTTGCAGGCGCGCTCGGCCAGTTCCACGGCGCGCTTGCCATCGCGAACATTCGGGTCCGGGCTGGTGGCCAGCAGCCAGGCCAGATTGTTGAGAATGTTCGGGGAATCGGGTTCGAGGCGTAGCGCCTCGTTGAGATGGAGCACGGCTTCGGGGACTCGGCCCAAGTGTGTGAGGGCGTCGGCAAAATTGAGATGCGCGATGTAATCATCCGGGTTGGCGCCCATGTCGGCGGCGGCGTTGTATTCCCCGATTGCCTCCGCCCATCGCCCTTGTTTTCCGAACGCCCGCGCCAGGCTGTAGTGCACCCGGTAATCCAGCGGTGAGAGCGCCATCTGGATGCGGTAGTGAACCATCGCTTCGCTCAGGCGACCCTCCTGTTCCAGGCCGACACCCAGACAAAACTGTGCCGAGGGATTGTCCGTGGTAACGGCGACGGTGTGTTCACAGAGAGTGACGGTGTTTTCCCAGAGTTGCACCTGCCGGCGGGCGGCCAGGGCGCTGGCAGCAAGCAACACCACGGTCGCCGGCACGAGCAGGAATCGGCGGGAAAAATTAGTTTTGAACGTGTCCGCCGCCAGCCAGACCAGACTGATGACCGGGCCGATCAACGGAATGTAAGTGTAACGGTTGGCCATGGCCTGTTCGCCCACCTGCACCAGGCCGATGATTGGCAGCGCCGTTCCCAGATACCAAAACCAGCCGACGGCGAGATAAGGCCTGCGTTTAAGCTGGCACACACACAAAGCCGAAACCGCCATCAACAGCAGCGCCATCAACCAGACTTCCAAGGCATCGTAGCTTTTGGGATACGGGTAAATGACGGCCAGTTTCGTCGGCCAAAAAAGCTTTGCCAGGTATTGCAGGTAACTGGTGATGGCATTGCTGATTCGATCGGTCAGATCCAGCCTGGCCAATTGCACCACGGCGGCATGACTTTTTTGGAGCGCATACGTCAGCCCGCTGAAAATCGCCGACAAGGCAAAAAATGGCCACTTCTCCAGAAGTAATTGCTTGAAGATTGGGGGCGTAAAGCCGCGTAAAGCTGCGCCACGCGGCCACGCCCCTTTACGGGGTTGAGGGGCGCTCTTTAACTCCGAACTCCGAACTCCGAACTCCGAAATTCTTCCGAACGGCCAAATATCCAGCAACACCAGCACAAACGGCACCGTCACCAGCATGGCCTTGCTCATCAAGCCCAGTGCGAATGAAAACAGGCACAGAAGGTAGTAGCGTGATGCGTCGCGTTCGGCGTTCGATGTTCGATGTTCGATGTTCGACCCGTCCTCCGTAGCAGTATTGCGGAGGGTGGATATTCGTATTTCCCCTGACACCTTATGCCTCGGACATGACACATACTGCGCATAGGCCCACAGCGTCAGCATCATGAAAAATACGCTCAAAACATCCTTCCGCTCCGAAATCCAGGCCACGGATTCCACCCGCAACGGATGCCACGCAAACAACGCCGCCACCATCGCGCTCCGCCACGGTGCACCCGACATTTTATTCAAAACCAAAAACAAAAGCACCGCGTTGGCGGCGTGAAACACCACGTTCACCAGATGCTCCGCGCCGGGATTCGCCCCCCAAAATGTGTGCGTCACCACAAATGACAGGCTCGTCACCGGATGCCAGTTCGCGACTAGGACGCCGGAAAGCGCCCACCAAAGACTGTGCCAGTTCAGGCCACTGTTAATTTCCGCATTCTCCGTCACGAACAGCGGGTCGTCGTAATAAATAATCCCGTAATGCCGCACCGGCCAGTAAATCGCCAGCGTGACCCCGGCTAGCAGCAGACAGATGAACAATTGACGACGCATCTCAATTTAAATGTGGAATGCAGAATGAAGAATGCAGAATGTAAAAGTCAATCAGCATTGGGTGCATCTCGACACTGTCCTTAACTGGGGACTGGAAAGTCCCCAGAATCCCGCCATGCGGGACTGGAAAGCCTGCGCTACCTGTAGCGCGGACATTCCTGTCCGCGGGTTCGGGCGACTTTCCAGTCGCCCGGCGCTCCCGGCCCATACTTCCCGACCAAGAACAGTGTCAAGATGCACCTATCAGCATTGGTTGAGAGTTGAGGGTTTGTCTTTCGTGTGTTTCGTGGTTAAAATCTCCCCGCGTTTGGAAAACCTGTTCCCCATCCTCCACGAAGACGCCGGCCTGTTGGTCATCAACAAACCGGCGGGACTGGTTTGTCATCCGACCAAGGGCGATGAATTTTCCAGCCTCATCAGCCGCGTGCGCCTTTATCTGAATTCCTCCCTCTCCGCCGCTTGCGGGGGAGAGGCCAGCCGCGTGGCGGAGCTTTACGCGGCCAGCCGCGTGGCGGAGCTTTACGCGGGCCGGGGAGAGGTGGTGCCCTCAACCCTCAACCTTCAACCTTCAACTCATTTGGTCAATCGCCTCGACCGGGAAACCAGCGGCATCGTCATCGTCGCCAAAAATTCCGAAATCGCCGGCGAGTTGGGAAAAATCTGGGAAGCCCGTGCCGTCGAGAAAGAATACCTCGCCATCGTCCACGGCCACGTCCGCGACGACCACGGCCTGATTGATGCGCCGCTCGGCAAAGACGAGCGCAGCATCGTCGCCGTCAAAGACTGCGTGCGTCCCGACGGCGCGCCGTCCCAAACCGAATTTTGGGTCGAGCGGAGATTTTTTCGCGCGGTTCATCAAAGCACCCCGGGTAGGGCGGGCAGTCCTCTGCCCGCCGCCGTCACCACAACCTCCGACGGCGCGCACGGAGTGACGCGCCCTACCGAGGCTCATTCATCTGACACAACCCAGCCAGTGCCATCTTCCATTCTCCATCCCTTGGCGCGGCGAAGCGCAGCGAAGACGGCTCCATCCTCGTTTTCGTTGCTTCGCTTAATTCCCCGCACCGGCCGCAAACATCAAATCCGCATTCACCTCGCCCACCTCGGCCATCCCATCGTCGGCGACAAACTTTACGGCGGCGACGAGGATCTATATATGGCGCTGGTCGAAAACCGTCTGACGCCGGAGCAACTTGCCCGGCTCATTTTGCCGTATCAGGCCCTGCACGCCTGCGCCGTGCGCTTTCTCTGGCGCGGCCAGCCGATGGAATTTTCCTGTCCTCCTGAACCGTGGTTCACCGGCTTTTTAAACCACGAATGAACACGACGTAAAGCCGCGTGGCGGCCATGCCGCTATACGCGGCCAGGCGATGGAATTCTGCTGCGAGCCGGAACCGTGGTTTCTTGAATTTGCCAGCACCGGTTAAATCCTCCTCGTCCTCGTCCATCGTCCTCGTTCCTTGGCGCGGTTTGGTTGAGGCTTCGCCGCGCTGCGCCTTTTTGCGGCTCAAAATCAGATGATATTTTTCCGCTTTACTTTCTCCAATAGTTGTCCAATCTTCTTGCATGGGTTACGCCTTGGCCAAAGAACAACAGGATTTCGTCTCCCGCCTCGTGAAATCCGGGAGATTCAACAACCAAAGCGAGGCGGTGCGGGAGTCCCTCCGCCGGATGCAACGCCAGGAGACGGATTATCTCACGCCGCCGCCGCTCACCCCCGCGCAGGTGAAAGCCATCTACGGACGCCAGGACAAGCAGGCCGCCACCGTCGGACGGGGCGCTTTCAGGGCACTGAAGGCCGCCGTGCGCCAAGGCGCCAAACCGTGAACGCCTGGGAGGTCTATGAAGCCAATTTAGGATGGCAGACCCATCCGGTGGTTGTCGTTTCCCACCCGGCGCGCGCCACGCGGAAAGATTTTCTCGAAGTCCTGGACTGCTCAGCCCAACGGGCAAACCGCCCCCCGAATGAAAATGAAGTGATTCTGGACAAAGCTGACGGCATGGACTGGCCCACGTTTTGCAAATGCGATTGCATCTACGCCATCCCGCGCGGCGAATTGAAAAAGCATCGCGGCACGGTGGCACTGGAACGTCGGCGGCAAATCGTCCGCGCCATCATCATCAGCCACGGCTGGAACGCCCTCTGATGTGGAAGGCAGAGGGGAAAACATCGAACATCGAACATCCAACATCGAACTTCCAATTGTTACCTTCGCGGCTTCTGGGAGCGCCGACTTGCCGGGGCATAGCTCAGCGACGACCGGCGTCTCGTCGGCAGGTGCTCTGACCCAAAAAATCCGAAATGGACCTTGCGTTCTCTGTGCTAAAAAAATTCATGTTCATCCGCCCGTCCTCCGTAGCCCCGCAACGCGGGACGGAAGGTGGAAACATCGAAGTTTTCCTGCATCGGTCACTTGGGTGTTCGAAGTTCGATGTTCAGTGTTCAATGTTCAATGCCCGTCGCGTGGCGAAGCTTTACGCGGTTCGAAGTTCGATGTTCGAAGTTCGATGTTCGAAGTTCGATGTTCAATGCCCGCCGCGTGGCGAAGCTTTACGCGGTTCGATGTTCGAAGTTCGATGTTCAGTGTTCAATGTGTTTGTTGCGGCTCCGCCCCCTTCCGCCTTGGCGTCTTGGCGCCTCCCGCTCGCGTGTCAACGGAGTTGCGTTAAAATTCCCACCGTGCCTGGTAAAATTCCGTGTCTTTCGTGTGTTTCGTGGTTAAAATTCCCTCCGTGCCCGACACCCCCAAAACCATGCGCGCCGTCGTCTATCGCGGCGTGAACGATCTCCGCCTCGAAACCGTCCCCGTCCCCCGCATCGGCCCCAACGAACTGCTCGTCAAAGTCGCCGTCTGCGGCGTCTGCCCCACCGACATCAAAAAAATCCAATACGGCACCGTGCCGCCGCCGCGCATTTTCGGCCACGAAACCGCCGGCGTGATTTCCAAGCTCGGGCCGGGCGTCTCGAAACGGGGATGGAAGATTGGCGACCGCGTGGCGCTCCACCATCACGTCCCGTGCCTGAAGTGCCATTTTTGCCGGCATCACGCCTTCGCCCAATGCGAGACTTACAAACGCACCGGCATCACCGCCGGTTTCGAACCCGCGGGCGGCGGTTACGCCGAATACGTCCGCGTCATGCCGTTCGTCCTGTCCGGCGTCGTGAAAATTCCAGCCAAAAATTTCTTTGCCGAAGGCGCCATGCTCGAACCCGTCAACACCGTCCTCAAAGCCGTTCGCCGATTATCACTGCTGCGCGGCGACGTCGTGCTGGTGGCCGGGCAGGGGCCGATTGGCCTCATGTTCACCCGGCTGCTTCAGCTTGCGGGCGTGCAGGTCATCGCCACCGACCTGCTCGAACCGCGCCTGCGCCTCGCCAGAAAATTCGGCGCGAAATGGACCATGCTTGCTCAAACTGGTAGGGCGGAGTTGCCGCTCCGCCCGGACGCGCGGCAGCGCGTCCCTACCTCAACCCTCAACCCCGTAAAGGGGCGTGGCCGCGTGGCGCAGCTTTACGCGGCTTTACGCCCTCAACCCTCAACCTTCATCCGCCTCTCATCCCTCATCCACCGCGCCACGCGCGGCCGCGGACTCGACGCCGCCGTCATCGCCGTGCCCTCCGACGCCGCCGTGCAACAAGCCCTGCAACTCATCCGCTGTGGCGGACAGGTGCTCCTCTTCGCCCACACCAAACGCACTCCAACCCTCAACCCTCAACCCTCAACCCTCAACTTCCCACTGGACCTCGCCTCCATCTGTCTCGACGAAAAAGATTTGCTCGGCAGCTACTCATCCGATTTCACGTTGCAGGACGAAGTGGCGCGGCTGGTTTTCTCGCGCCAGCTCGACGTACGGCAATTGATCTCCCATCGCTTTCCCTTGGAACGAACCGCTGCCGCCATTCGCCTTGCGTCCAAACCCACCGAAGATTCCCTCAAGGTCTTGGTTTGTGTTGATGGCGATTGATCCTTGCTCTCAACCCAATTCCCAGTGGGAATCGGCACATTGGTAGGGCGGCGCTGCCTGCTCCGCTGGCGGCGGGGCACCGCCGCCCTACCATAAATCGGTAGGGCTGCGCTGCCGCGCAGCCTTCAAATCAAATCAAGAACGGTAGGGCGGAGCTGCCGCTCCGCTGGCGGTGGAGCACCACCGCCCTACCATAAATCGGTAGGGCTGCGCTGCCGCGCAGCCTTCAAACCAAAATCCCGGTAGGGCGGAGCTGCTGCTCCGCTGGCGGCGGGGCACCGCCGCCCTGCCAAAGCTGTGTTAAGCCTTTAAAAGTTTCCGCTGTTCAAAGTCTATGGGGCCGGCTTCCGGCCATAACTTCAAACCCATAACCATTGCCAGTGCTCGCGGGCCACTGTCCCGGTCAAAGGAGGCAAACATTTCCGCGCCAATGGACAAAGCCCACCCGACGTGCAACGTGTCCGCCGAGTCCACCCAAAGCCGTTGCTTGAACCGGCGGGATATTTTTATCGCCTGCATGATCGCGGCCTCCCATTCTTTGCCCTGGTTGAATTTTTCAACCAATAACTGGTCTAAATTTTTCTCGGCTCCCGGGTCAATGCTGGAAAGGCTTTTCCGGGCTTCATAATCGGCGAGCCGCGAGACATAAAAAGGCTTTCGGGAACGCAAGAGCCGTTCGACTTGTTCCGAATGATCGTTGTTGGTGACACTGGCAACCACAACGTTGGCGTCAAGGTAGATCATAATTCCGGCGAACGAACGAGCGAGGCATTGATTTTTGAAAGGCTGATTGCCGGACGCTGTTTCAGCCGTTTAAAATACGCGTCAAGGTCAAACCCGCCGCGTTTGGGGGAGTCAACCGCCTCGGGAGACATCACGACCGCTTCCCGCTTGCCGTGGTTCTCCACCAGAAAGGTTTTCCCCTCCACCAAGCCTTCCGTTACCGCCTTCCAGTTATGCCGCACAAATGTTCCACTGATTCGTTGTAGCGTCTTCATCTTCATGTGGTTAAATTATATTATTTTTATCACTAGGCAAGCCTTATTTGCCAATCCCAAACGCAGGACAGGCGTCCCGCCTGCCCATCGTGAAACGGCGTAAAGCCGCGTGGCGGCCACGCCGCTATACGCGGACTTAAGCCGGTCAATGAATTCAAAGGCGGCAGTGCTGGTGCTGGTGTATTTTGTTTCATCATTCTTCATTCCACCTTCTGCCTTCCTTGCCCTGCACCCGGCAAAATCCAATCTTGCGCGCGGCACCGAATGGGTGCAAATTGGGGGGCGTGAAAACAAGCGTTGATCTGGACCCGGAACTTCAGGACGCGGTTGACAAGACTGTTTCGCTCGTTCGGGAAAAGCCCGCCACCGTGTTGCGGATGGCCATTCGCGCGGGACTGCCATTGATCGCCAGCCGCTTTCAAGCGCCGCGGCCCGAGGGCTATTTTGCCGGCGATTATCCGTTGCCAGATGACCGTTTGGCATTGGAGGCGGCCATGGCCAGCCTGCCACAATCCCCTGACCGATGAAAATCCGGCAGTGGGAAATCGCAAAATGCCGCCCGCCGGGATTTGAACGCGACCATTGGTTTGTGATCGTCAGCGGTCAGGAGCGTTGTAACGAGCCAAGGCATTTGTTGGTCAAGGGCTGGCCTGTTTCAGCTTGCGCGGCGACCCCGGGAAATCAGAAGTCCGTTTGAACGGGGCGGATGGTTTTTCAGCGCCCACAGTCTGTCAGTGCGATTTTCTTTATTCACTTCCCAAATCGGGGTTTCACGCGGCCAAGGCGCCGTCAGTTGGGAACGGCAGCAACAAATCAAAAGCAAGCTCAAGGAAGTGTTTCGCCTGTA
>DAIRTX010000032.1:0-20987 GCA_036803685.1 Verrucomicrobiota bacterium
AATGACAAATTAAAGCAGAATGAAAAGTCGTTCCACAGTGACAGTGACAGAACTTCAGGCGCAGGCGCCGAAGATCATGCGTGAAACCGAGCGGCGGGGAATGCTGGCGGTGACACGGGATGGACGAGTAAGGGCTTTTCTGGTTTCCCGGGACCGGGTTATGGCAATGATTGAGACCATGGAGATTCTTTCCAATCCAAAGGCGATGAAAGCGGTGCGCGACTTTGAGTCCGGCAAAGCCCGGATGCATCCGGTGGGTGTGCTGGATGAAGACTGAAGTTTTGGTCGCCGACCAGGTGCGCCAGTTTGTGCGTTCGCTCGCGCCGGAGCCGAGGCAGTCATTGACTCGCGCCATTAAGAGGTTGGAGCGGGACGAAGGGGACATCAAGCGGCTGGAAGGAAAGCTCGTCGGTTAGTCGCGCCTGCGAGTGTCCGGTTACCGCGTGCTATTCAAAGAAACGACCCACCGTGGTGCGCGCGCCATCAACTGCATCTTTGCCGAGAGGCGCAGCGTGGTTTATGAGTTGTTTGCCGAGTTGCTGGCCGACGAGTTGGCAGAATGAAGGTTTCATTTCTTTCGGGACAGGACTTGGTTATGCCCGCTGTTTCCGATCCGTCCACGATGGCGTTGGCCGGTTTGGCCGGACTTTCACTGTTGTTGTTCCGTCGGCGTAAATAATCAGTTTGTTTTCGTCAAAGCCCCGGAGCCATCCGGGACTTTTTTATTGCCCATATTCAGTATTCGGTAGGGCGGAGCTGCCGCTCCGCTGGCTGCGCAGCAGCGTCCGCCCCACCACAAAATCGGTAGGGCTGTGCTGCCGCGCAGCCTTCAAACCAAAATCCCGGTAGGGCGGAGTTGCCGCTCCGCCAAAATCGGTAGGGCGGAGTTGCCGCTCCGCCGGCGGCGCAGCAGCGTCCGCCCTACCAACAAACAAAACCCGATCTCGTGAAAAGCCGTTGACAATGGACCCGGCAGGTGGGAATATTCCCACATGGAAACAACTTTGGTAAAAGCCGATGACAAGGGCCGCGTCTGCATCCGGGGCACGCGCAAAGGCGCAAAGTATCTGGTGACGGCGGAGAACGGCGGCTGGTGGATCATGCCCGCGCCGAAAATCACCGTGCCGGAAAAAATAGAATCGCCCGCCGGGGCCTGGGAACTGCGCGCCGCCACGCTGGAAAGTTTTTATGATAAATCCAAAGCCTGGTGAAGTGTATTGGGTGGATCTGGGACTGAAGGGCAAGCTTCGCCCGCTGTTGGTGGTTTCGCGCGAAGATGCGGAGGCGGAGCGCGCCCTGTGCGTGTGCGTGCCGTTGACAACGCAGATTCGCGGTGGTGATTATGAAGTGAAGTTGCCGCGCGTGCGCTGGTTGCCTGGCGCGGATGAAGGCGTGGCGAATGTCCAAGGCTTGACCGCGGTTGAAAATCACCGGTTGGAACGCCGCGCCGGACAGTTTGAAGCCCGGGTAACTTTGGGCGTGCGCGATAAAATTGCCTGGCTGTTGGAATTGAATTGATTTTTTTACGGACAAACGTCCTCGTCCCTCGACCGCCATTTCCGTCCCTCAACTCCTTGGCGCGGCGAAGCGGAGCGGAGACGGCTCAACCAAAATGAAAGTGAAAGGGTCAGTGACCGGAGGTTCCGGTCCGCTTTCCGTCGGCGATACAAGAGGTGATTCACATAACCCGTGGTGCCGGTTCCCGAGCCTTCCACGATGGCGCTGGCTGGTTTGGCCGGTCCCGCACTGCGGGACCACCCTCTCCCCGCCCAAGCGGGGAGAGGGACGGGGTGAGGGGCGTTTAGTTTTGATCCGATTAACGTTGTGATTTGGGCGGACTGTCACTGTTGTTGTTCCCCCCATCCTATTCCGGTAGGGCTGCGCTGCCGCTCCGCCAAGAACGGTAGGGCGGAGCTGCTGCTCCGCTGGCGGTGGAGCACCACCGCCCTACCAATAAACCCGATCCGGTAGGGCTGTGCTGCCGCACAGCCAAAATCGGTAGGGCGGAGCTGCTGCTCCGCCAGCGGCGGGGCACCGCCGCCCTACCACAAAATCGGTAGGGCTGTGCTGCCGCACAGCCAAAATCGGTAGGGCGAAGCTGCTTTGTTGCGCTGAAGTGAAACGTAAGCGGACGCTCCGCCAGCGGCGGGGCACCGCCGCGCTACCAACAAAACCCAATCAGGACCCCCAAGCAACAAACTTGAAATGATTGCCATCTGCGCGTAGTCTTTGCTCATGAAGATCATTATTGAGAAGCACTCCGAAGGTTACGTGGCCTATCCGGCCGGAATCCAAGGGGTCGTGGTCGGGCAGGGAAATACTTTCGACGAAGCTTTGCGGGATGTTCAGAGCGCCATTCGTTTTCACATTGAAACCTTCGGTCGGGAGTCGTTGGAATCCGAGGATCCGGCTCTGGATGCGTTCATTGCTGAAGCTGTGGTATAGCGTCGAGCTTGCGGCTCCACTTTCGGCGCATCCCACGTTGCGAGGCCGACGGTGCGGTCTAATCAGGATCCCATGCCAAAATTTCCGGTTGATGCTCCCAAAGCCAAAACAATGGCTGCACTCCGGGCGCTGGGCTTCGAGGTTGTCCGTGAACGGGAACACATTTCGATGATCCGCCGAAACCCGACGGGACGCGCACCCCTCTGACGATGCCAAACCATCCGAAGATTAATGGAGCAACGCTGCGCACCATTTGCCGTCAGTCCGGTATCAGTCGTGAAGATTTTCTTCGGGTGTATGAGAACGCGTAGGCGGTCTTTCTCTGTTGTTGTTCCGTCGGCGTAAATAATCAGTTTGTTTTCATCCAAGCCCCGGAGCCATCCGGGGCTTTTTTATTGCCCCCATCAGAGGGAGCGCACGCCGCTGGCGTGCAGTTTTCGGCGGCCCGCCGAAAACCTTGTCCCACAAACTTTCTCGCGCGGAAATGCGACGACCAAGTGTGAGCCGATGGTTTGGGCGGGCCGCGTGCGCTCCCTCTCCCCGTCCGCCTTCGCCTTCGGCTTCGGCGCGATCGCGTCGAAGCGTAGCGAAGACGGAGAGGAGAGGGCCGTTATCCCTCGCCTGCGGGAGCGGGAGAGGGTGGCGCGACAGCGCCGGGTGAGGGGCATGGGGGGATAAAAACAAATCTTGCGGTGAGGCCGGGCGTAAACGCTCATTCCATTGAAAACGTCGAGGAAGCCAATTTCTCTTGTTGCCTGTAAGCATTGCTTGCATTACCTTTCATTCATGCATGCTACAATTTATGGTCGCGGCCAGATGGTGATCCCCGCCAAAGCCAGGAAGGAGGCGCGGATTGACACCGGCGACGTTGTCTCGGTTCAGCCGGAAGGCGACGGGCGGCTGCTCCTGGTGCGATTGGAAAAACCAAAACCCCGGCGATACCAAATCCGGTTGTTAAAGCGCCACGGCAAACATTCCATCTTGACGGGTGGCCCTATCGTCACCGATGAACAGGTCGCGTCAGCGCTGGCAACCCTGCCATGAAATATCTTCTGGATGTAAATCTTTTAATCGCGACTATTTTGGATTCGCACACCCGGCATGAATGCGCCAACCAATGGCTGGCCGGAAAATCTTTGGTCACCTGTCCGATCTCCGAGACGGGTTTCTTGAGAATTGTCACTCATCCCAAAATTTACGGTGTGGCCATGCCCGTTGCGCGGGAAGCCTTGCATGATTTCATTGTGCGACATAACCCGCTTTTCCTGGCGGATGATCTCAATGCCTTGAAAAGCTCGGCACAAAATTCGGAACAAGTTACGGATTTTTATCTGGCGGAACTGGCGGAGAAACACCAGATGAAACTGGCGACATTGGACACGCGCATATCGCATCGCGCGGTTGAAGTCGTATCGTGAATCTGGTTGCGTAACCGCGTGGCGACCTGTCCATCGTAGTCCTGCAACACAGGACGAAGTTGGAAGCTTTACGCGTCTTTGTTCCTCCCGCTCGCGTGTCAACGGAGTTGTTGTTCAAATGTGAACACTGCATTCAACTTGCATTCAAGTGTGTCATGCGTTAGTTTGCCCACGTGAAAAATGTTTGCCTGACCATCCGTCATTGTCCGGTGGAGGTTCACCGCGCGCTTAAGGCGCGCGCGCGCGCAAATCATCGCAACCTCAATGCCGAAACCGTCCAGATTCTTTCGCAATCCGTCCAGGGCGCCCATTCGCTGTCTGAGCCTGAATTGCTGAAAACCATCCGAAACCTGCCGTTGCGGGTTAAATTTTCCGTGGCGGAAACACGCCGGGCCGTCCGGGAAGGCAGAAAATGATCGTCGTGGACGCCGTCCTCGTTGCGGGGTTTCTCTTTCACACGGATGATCTGCATGCCACCGCCGTCCAGTTGAGAAAAAGGGATGCCGACTGGCATGGTCCGGAGTTGGTCCTTTCAGAGATTCGGAGCGTGGCCTTGAAACGGCACAAGGCTGGAGATTCGCTGGACGCGGTTGCGTTGGCAGCCGACATGGTTTCGAAGGTGGTGACCTTGCACCGCTTGGAAGGAGTGCCGGTGTTGCACGCCGCCGTGGAGGGAGGATTGTGGAGTTATGATGCCGAATATGTTGCGCTGGCCAGACAATTGAAATGCCGCCTGGTCACGACGGATTCAGAGATCTTGAAAATTTTTCCCGCTTTGGCTGTGCGACCCGAAAGGATTGCCTGATGGGGATAGGGATGATTTTCCCATTGTTGTTTCCTCGCCGCAAATAAGTTTGTTTTTGTTCCCCCTTTCGGTAGGGCGGAGCTGCCACTCCGCCAGCGGCGGGGCACCGCCGCCCTGCCAATAAACCCGATCCGGTAGGGCGGAGCTGCCGCTCCGCCAGCGGCGGGGCACCGCCGCCCTGCCAATAAACCCGATTCCGGTAGGGCGGAGCTGCCGCTCCGCCTCTTCTTTCATCAACCCCGGTGGAATATCGCCGCCTTGCCCCCGACGCGCATTCCCGCGATTGACACCTGCCGTTGCTCCGCTACGATGATTTGCCTGGCGTGTTCGTCTATCGGTTAGGACACGGCCCTCTCAAGGCTGAAAGACGGGTTCGATTCCCGTACGCGCTACCACTTTGACGGTTGAGGGTTGAAGGTTGAGGGCGTAAAGTCCCGTGGGGGCCACGCCCCTTTACGGGGTTGAGGGACATGCAGAAGTTGAGGGTTGAAGGTTGAGGGCGTAAAGCCGCGTAAAGCTGCGCCACGCGGCCACGCCCCTTTATGGGGTTGAGGGATTCTAAAGTTGAGTGTTGTTATACCATTTCCCGATAATAATCGGCACATTTCCCAGACGGTAGGGCCGTGCTGCTGCGCGGCCATCATACTCGGCGGCGCAGATCCGATAGATCGCGAGCAGGCAGCGCCGCCCTACCCATTGCACCGATTATCTCTGGGAATTGGTATTAGTTGAGGAATGAGGGTTTAGGCATTAGTAATTTCCCGTGCGCCGTGAATTATTCATCGGTCTGTTGCTGGCCTCCGCCACGGCCCTCGTTTACGGGCAGGTTGCTGGTTTCGATTTCACCAACTTCGACGACGGCCCCATCATTTATGAAAACCTGAACGTGCGCGGCGGGTTGACCCTCCACGGTGTCCTCTGGGCGTTGTCCACCAGCTACTTCGACTTCTGGCATCCGCTGACTTGGTGGTCGCACATGCTGGATTGCGGGCTTTTCGGCCTGGATCCGGGCAGTCACCATCTCGTCAGCCTGGGTTTCCACGTGGCCAACATGCTCTTGCTCTTCAGGGTGTTGCGGCAAATGACCGGGGCCGTCTGGCGCAGCGCCCTGGTGGCGGCGCTGTTTGCCCTCCACCCGCTGCACGTGGAATCCGTGGCGTGGCTGTCGGAGCGCAAGGACGTGCTCAGCACGTTCTTCTTCCTGCTCACCTTGGGGGCCTATGCGCAGTATGTGTCATGTGCGAGGCGTCAGGTGTCAGGGGAAAGACAAACATCGAACATCGAACATCGAACATCGAACGCCGAACGCGAGGAATCACGCATCACGCATCACGCATCACGCTACTACCTTCTGTGCCTGTTTTCATTCGCTCTCGGCCTGATGAGCAAGCCGATGCTGGTGACGCTGCCATTTGTCCTGTTGCTGCTGGATTATTGGCCGCTCGGAAGAATTTCGGAGTTCGGAGTTCGGAGTTCGGAGTTAAAGAACACTCCTCAATTCCCAATCCTCAGACAATTGCTTTGGGAAAAGATCCCATTCTTTGCCCTCGCGGCGGTGTCCTGCGCCGTCACCTACCTTGGCATGCAAGGCGGGCAACACCTCGGTTCCGCGGAACAGACCCCCTGGGGCCTCCGCCTGGCCAATGTGCCGGTGTCTTATGCGCGCTATCTCGGCAAGCTGGTCTGGCCGGTGGATTTGGCCGCGCTGTATCCCATGCCCGCCCGTTGGGGATTTTGGCAGGTGGGAGGCTCGGTTGTGCTGCTCCTGCTGATTACGCTGTTCGTGGCGGGCCGGGCGCGTTCCGCCCCCTGGCTGCTGACCGGCTGGCTCATGTTTCTGGGCACGCTGTTGCCGGTCATCGGCCTGGTCCCGAACGGTTTCCAATCCATCGCCGACCGCTATACTTACATTCCCTCCATCGGGTTGTTCGTGGCCGGCGTGTGGGCGGTTGCGGAATTTTCAGTCCGCTGGAAGTTTCGCGCCTTTCTCCTCCCGGTGGCCGCCGTCCTGGCGTTGCTGGTTTGCGGTTCGTTGACGTGGCTCCAGGCGGGATACTGGCGGAACAGCCTCACCCTTTGGACCCATTGCGTGGCGGCCACCCGCGACAACATCGTGGCCCGCGTCAGCCTCGGCAACGCCCTGCAACAGGCCGGCCAAATCAACGAAGCCATGGAACAGTACCGCGAAGTCCTGCGCCTCGATCCCAATCAAGCGCATGCGAACCTCGACCTGGGCGTGGCGCTGGCCATGACCGGGCAATTGCAGGAGGCGGCGAACTGCTTCGCCCGGGCGCTGCGGAACCGGCCGGATTGGAGCGGAGCCCATCTGAACCTGGCACGCGCCCTCTTTGAGCTGGGCGATTTTTCCGGGGCGTTGACCCACTATGCGGAAGCCGTTCGCCTGGACTCAAACGCGGTCGTCGCGTTCACCTCCCTGGCCGGGGACTTGAGCGCGCGGGGCAAATCCGATGAGGCCGTGCGCTATTACCTCGAGGCGTTGCGCTTCAATCCCGTTGATGCGGAGGCCCATTACCATCTGGGGTTGGAATGGCTGCAACGCGGCCGGATGGACGAGGCCATGGCCAGCTTCCGCGAGGCGGTGCGCCTGGAACCGGACCTGACGGGCGCGCACTTCCAACTGGCGGCCGCCCTGGTGAACCGGCGCGCCATCAGCGAAGCCATTTCGCAGTACCACGAGACGTTGCGACTGAACCCGGAGTCACTGCTGGCGCTCAACAACCTGGCTTGGATTCTCGCCACCCACCCGGAAGCGCAGTTCCGGAACGGTCCGGAAGCCGTGCAACTGGCCGAACGCGCCTGCGAACTGACCTCTTACCAGCAGACGGTTTTTGTCGGCACCCTGGCGGCGGCCTGCGCGGAGGCCGGGCGGTTCGACGACGCAGTGGCGACGGCGCAGAAAGCCTGCGCCTTGGCGTCCGAGCGGGGCGAGCCGGGTTTGCTCCAAAAAAACCGTGAGTTGCTGGTCTTGTATCAGGCGCACCAGCCGTATCGGGAGCCTGCCAACCGGTAGCCGTTCCGCTGGGCGGGCGTGAGCCCGCTCAATGGCTGAGGGTTGAGAGTTGATGGTTGAGGGATTCGTAAAGTTGAGGGTTGAGTGATGGAAAATTCTTAAACCCCCAACTCTCAACAAAAAACCATCAACCACGGCTTGACTCTGAACCCTCAACCCTCAACCCTCAACCAACAAACAACCGGCATGTTCCAGATCATCTTTACTCCAACCAGCGCCGCCGAACTCGCGCGCATGCCCAAGGAACTGCAATTGCACATCCTGGGCGAATTCCGCGGACTCCCCCAGCAGGCGCTCGGCACGGAATTGGACGCCTTCGGTAAATTGGAGCTGGGCGGGCGGACGTTGCACCGTTTTCGCGTGGGTGATTATCGCGTCTATTTCGAACGGCACGAATTGGGCGTGCTCGTCCACCGGATTCTCAGCCGCCACACGCTCAAGGATTTTCTGTTCCGTTCCGGCCTGAAAACCGGCGAGGACGAAATGCTTCAGAAAAATCCAAAGTTTTGGGAACTGATCGAATCTGCAAAGACTTCTGCCAAAGGGTAAATGACGCGAGCGCCGACACCGGTGGTCACCGGAGATGTTGGCGAAAACAACAATTTAGTTTGGTTGTAACGGCAATCTGTGACCGCCGAAAATGGCGCTCATGGAGCGCCGCTACAGTGCAGAATTTTGAAAATTTACCATTACCACAATCCACGTTCGCCGGACAACTGAACGCTAAAAAAGATTATTGATTTTCAGGAGGTGCTTCAGGCTAAGGTGGCATGATCTGATGTAGCGTATTGCCTTCGCTTTGGTATTTTTCCTTCATGATTTCTATCATGGCTCTCTGCTGGTCAGCCGTCAGCGTATTCTGCGGCTGCGGAGTGGACGGAGTGGACGGAGTGGACGGAGTGGACGGAGCGCTGTTGGCATTTTGCTGTATGGTGTTCTGGCTCGAATAGCCGCTGTTCCCGCGCGTTGGGACAGTTGTCAACGTTGAACCATCACCCCGGCCGCGATTTCGTGCCGCGCCGGGACCGCCGGCGGAACGGTCGCCGCCAAAGCGGGTGGGAATTCCGCCGGGTGTGGGGATTCCGCCGGGCGTGGGAAAATTCTGACCTGGGACCACCCCGCCCGGTGCCGCCATTGGTGTGTTGACCGGCGGCGGGTTGGCCTTGACCAGGAGAAGTTCCTGCACGGTGCCGTGGTTGTTGAAAGTCACCAGACTGGCTTTCTCGTCAATCTGAGTGACTTCAATTTCGTCCTGCCGCTGGCCTTCGCTGAGGATGTAGGCCTCGTCCTTGGCCGGTTGTCCCGGTTTGGCGGTGCCCGCAACTTTGAACAACACCTGCAAATGCCCGAAGATGGTCATGATGCCATTGGGCGTGATTTTGGGCGGCGGATCGCCCGGGGGAGCCGCGTCAGCGGGCGCTGGCGGGTTCAGGCCGAAAATATTGCGAACGACAATCGGCGCATAAGGATTGTTCGGCGACACGGCATCATCCGCGTGCGTGCCGGCGTTCAACACCAGCCCGCTCGCAAGGCAAACAACGATTTTTACCAACCGCTTCATGATTCTTAAATATACCATCTGAAACACCAACGGCAAACAGAAGTTGCGGGACATTCAGAGCGTGTCTGAAAATTCAATTTTCTCCTGTAGGAGCCGAGGTCACGAGGCTCAAATCTCCCGGAAAACGAGCGCTTTTAAAGAAAAGAATGAACCTCCTTACGTCGTCTCCTACATTTTTCAGACACACTCTCATTGGATGTTATACCAATTCCCAGAGACAATCGGTGCCATGGGTAGGGCGGCGCTGCCGGCTCGCGATCTATCGGAGCTGCGCCGCCGGGTATGATGGCCGCGCAGCAGCACGGCCCTACCGTCTGGAATCTGTGCCGATTATTATCGGGAAATGGTATTAAAGCCGGAAAACATCGAACATTCAACATCGAACATCGAACATCCAAGTTTCGCCCGCCCGTGCGAGCCCTGGTTCGATGTTCAGAGTTGGATGTTGGATGTTCGGTGTTCGGTGTTTCCCTGGCTATTCCACATCCTCGCCCAGTTCGACGTTCCAATAGGCCAGGTCAATGAAATGCTTCCAACTGTCGTGCCGGTGCAGGCTGAAATTGATCTGCACAAACGGACGCCATTTCGGACGCTTGGGCTTGCGGACGAGGTGCATGCTGGCTTCGTGCGGCTTGCGGTTGGCTTTCTGCGTATTGCATTCGATGCAGGAACAAACAATGTTTTCCCATGTCGTCGGCCCGCCGCGGTCGCGCGGAATGACGTGGTCCAGGTTCAAATCCTTCCGGTCAAACACGCGCCCGCAATATTGGCAGGTGTTCTTGTCCCGCTCAAAAATGTTGTGGCGCGTGAACTTTACTTCCTTCTTGGGCAGCCGGTCGTAAACAAACAGCAGAATGATTCGCGGCACGCGGATGCGGAAGGAAACGGTGCGGACGGATTCCTCCTGCGGCGCGTTTTCGGAAATGTTGCGCCATTCCTGAAAATCGAAGGTGTGGAACGAGCCGTCCTCGGCGTTGACAACGACCTGTGCCTGGCCTTGAAACAACAAGGTGAGCGCGCGGCGGGCGGTGCAGACGTTGACCGCCTGCCACAACCGATTCAACACAAGCACATGCTGGTTTAGCGCGGTGTTCATGGCGCTGATGGGAGAAACGCTAACAAAACCACCGTTGCAGGTCAATGCCCCGACGGAAGTGTTGAATGTTGAATGTTGAATGTTGAATGTTCGATGTTCGATGTTTCAAGGCGCAGTCAGAATTTTTGTCTTACCACCAAAGCGTTGCCAAACCGCGTTCCGTATGGCTATTGTATCAATGTGAAACGTCTGGTTGCACTGTTGATTTTGATATTGGCCGCGCGGTTGCCGCCAGCGCGCGCGCAGCAGGGGCCCGATGACCAATACATCATCATTTACAGCCTGATGCAGCAGGCGGATTCATTGGACAGCTCCGGTCAGCCGCGCCAGGCGCTGGCCCAATACGTCCAGGTGCAGGGCGAACTGCAAAAATTCCAGAAAATTTACCCGGATTGGAACCCGAGAATTGTCAACTTCCGCTTGAATTACCTCGCGGGAAAAATCGCCGAAGTGACGACGAAGCTTCCCGTGGTCCCGCAAAGCGGGACGCCGCCCCCGGCACCGCCGCCGCCGGGCGCGGCTTCGTCAACCTCCGCCGCCGATTTGGAGGCGCAGTTCGGCGCGTTGCATGAGCAGGTGCAAAAATTGCAGGCGGACAACACGACGCTTCAAGCCAGGCTCCAGGAGGCACTGGCGGCGCAACCGGCGGCAATTGATTCGCGCGAACTGACCCAGGCGAGGGGGAAAATCCAGTCGCTGCTGAAGGAAAACGATTTGCTCAAGGTCAGCCTGTCGCAGGGAAAAGCCGGAACGGCGATTGGGCCGGCGGTTGCGGAATCGGACGCCTTGAAACTGGCGGAACTGGCCCTGGCCGAGGCGAATCAAAAATTGGCCGGGCAAACGGCGCGCGCCAACCAACTGGCCCTGGAAAATCAGGCGTTGCAATCGCGCGTCCAGACGTTGCTGGCCAGTCCCGAGACGATTCAAGCGCTGCGCGAGGAAAATGCGGTGCTCAAAAAACAGATTGCCAATTTCAAACCGGCGGCGCCGGATCCGGCTGAAGCCGCCCGGCTGAATTCCGAATTGACCGGGATGCAGAAACAGATTGCCGCGTTGCAGTCGGCTTCCGCAGTGAGTTTTTTGGAAAAGTCGGCCCTGGAAAATCGCGTGCGCCAATTGCAGATCACGGCGGTGAATTCCGCGCCGATCCCGGCGCCAAACCAGGCGGAAAACGAGGCGCGCTTCCGGGCGTTGACGCAGGAGCGCAACAATTTGCTGGCGAAACTTGGCGAGGCGAACCAGGAGCTTTACGGCCGCCGGAAACAGGACGCCGCGGCGCGAATCGGTCAGTTGACCGATGAAGTGTACACCTTGCGCGCGCGGCTGGCGGTGGATGAAGCGCAGGTCATCCCTTACACGCCGGAGGAACTGGCCTTGTTCCAGCAACCCGTGCCGCAACTGGCAAAACGCAACCCGGAGAACAAATCCATCAAGGAATTGCCCGGCGGCGCGGCTTCGCTGGTGGCCGAGGCGCAAAATTATTTTTCCGCCCGCCAATACGACAAGGCCGCGGATGATTATCAGAGAATTTTGCAGCATGATGAAAACAACGGATTGGTGCTGGCCAACCTGGCGACGATTGAGATGGAGCAGGGCAAGCTCGACGATGCGGAAAAACACATTAAAGCCGCCGTCGTTCAAAGTCCGAACGACCCCTACAACCTTTCAACGCTTGGCCGCCTTGAATTTCTCCGCGAAAAATACGACGAAGCGCTCGACGCGTTGAGCCGTGCGGCGAGGCTGGATCCACGCAATCCTGAAATTCAAAATTATCTCGGCGTTACGCTCAGTCACAAGGGCCTGCGCAAGCAGGCGGAAACGGCCTTGCGCAAGGCGGTTCAACTCGACCCCAATTACGGGCCGGCGCACAACAATCTGGCGGTGATTTACATCAACCAGCAACCGCCCCTGGTGGAACTGGCGCGCTGGCATTATCAAAAGGCGCTCGACGCCGGCCAGCCGCACAATCCGGACCTGGAGAAAGTGCTGGACGCGAAGGGCGCGCCGGCGAACCCGTAGTGAACAAATTCTGCATCAGGTGAACCGGGTGGGGCCGCGCTGCTGCGCGGCCTTGGACGACCGGCAGGTCGTCCCTACCGATCAAATTGCACCATCGGCCAAATTTCAAAATGTTGCACCAGGCTTTCCACGAACTGACCATTCCGACCCGCGGCCGCGGGCTTTGCGAGTTCACGCGCGAAGTTGAACAGTGGGTGGATCAAAACCAATTCAAGGACGGCCTGCTGACGATTCATTTGCAGCATACTTCGGCCTCGCTGCTGATTCAGGAAAACGCCGACCCGGACGTGCGGCGCGATTTGGAGGCGTTTTTCAAACGGCTTGTCCCCGACGGCGATCCGCTTTTTGTGCATACGCTCGAAGGCGATGACGACATGCCCGCGCACATTCGCACGGCGCTGACGACGGTGAACCTGGGCATTCCCGTGCGCGGCGGGCGGCTCGCGCTCGGCACCTGGCAGGGGATTTATGTGTGGGAACACCGCGTTCGCGGACACGCGCGCCGCGTCACATTGCACTTCATCGGCGAATAGCCGGCCGGTGGTGGGGTGGGCAGCCTGTCCCGCCCTGCGGTGATCCTCGCGCGCCGGAATAAATCGGGAGTCTCATGCCAATTCCTAGAAATAATCGGTGCCATGGGTAGGGCGGTGCTGCCTGCTCGCGATCTATCGGAGCTGCGCCGCCGGATAAGATGGCCGCGCAGCAACGCGGCCCTATCGTCTGGGATAGGTGCCGATTATTATCGGGAAATGGCATCACACACCACGCGCCCAATCATCGTCGAATAAACTGGCCAAGCGCGCCGTCGAATGGCAGGTTGCGGATGTTTATGCAAACCATGAAATTGTCGCGCTACAGTGTTTTGTCGGCGTTGGTTTTTGTTTTTGCTTTCGTCGGGCATGGTGAAAATGTCACGAACAGTTTCGGTTTCACCGGCCCGGAAATTTTTCCGATTGACGTTCAAATCAACCTCCTGCACGCGGCGGATTTGGACGGCGACGGCTTGAACGATCTCATCGTCGCCAACAATCTGCGCTCGAAAATCAATCTGCTTTACAATCAAACAGGCAAAACCAATCAGGCCGTTGCCGCCAGCCCGCCGCGTAAACTCGAAATCAATGAACTGCCGCCCGACGCGCGTTTTCGCATTGATTCCATTCCCACCGACGAGCGCATGGGCGCGCTGGCCGTGGCCGACCTCAACGGCGACGGCCGTCCCGACATCGCTTTTTACGGCGATGCGAAGGACCTCGAGGTGATTTACAACGAAGGCACCAATGGCTGGAGCAAGCCGAAACACTGGCACATCGTGGACGGACAGTTGAACGCGAATGCGCTGACGGCAGGCGATTTGAATGGGGATGGCCGCACTGACCTCGTTTTGCTCGGCGACAACGGCTCGCTGTATTTCCTGCCGCAATTGCCGGACCACACGCTGGGCGAGCCGCAAAAAATTCCGTGCTCGGGCACGCCCAAATCGGTGCAGATCGCGGACGTGGACGGCGACGGCCGGAACGATTTGCTGCTGGTGGATTGGGACAGCCCGACGCCGTTGCGGTTCCGGCTGCAAAACGCCGCCGGCCAGCTGGGACCGGAAATTTATTTCAAAACACCGCCCCTGCGCTCGTTTTGCGCGGACACCCTCGAAGGTGGCGGCAAAAATTACGTCGTGACCGTTGCGCGGGATTCCGGCCGCGCGTCGGTTTCGCAATTCACGCGCCAGCCCGCCGAAATTTTGTCCGGCGCGTTTCGGCGCGGACAATTTCAAATTCTGCCGCTGAACAAGACGGACGCGGCGCAACGCGGCCTGTTGTGGGCCGATGTCAACGGCGACGGACGCCCCGATTTGCTCGTGGCCGAGCCGGCCAGCGGCCAGCTTTCGGTTTATTTCCAGCAGCCGGACGGTTCGCTCGCCCCGCCCAAGACTTTTCCCACCCTGGCCGGCGTGGGCCAGCTCGCGGCAGCAGATTGGAACGGCGACGGCCATCCGGATATTTTTCTCCTGAGCCGCGACGAAAACGCGGTCGGCGTGGCGCAATTTGATAAAAACGGACGGCTGCCGTTTCCAACGCTCATTCCCCTCGACGGCAAACCGCTCGTGATGGCCGTCGGCGCGTTAAAGCCCGGCGCCAAGCCGTCGCTCTGTGTGATTGTGGACAAGGACGACCGGCGCTCGCTCGTGGTCCGCGCGACCGATGGCAAGACGCAGACGCAGAAACTCAGCGAGAATTTCAAATCGAATCCCACGACGCTCGCCATCCAGGATGTGAACCAGGACGGACGGGCGGATTTGGTCGCGCTGATTCCGTATGAAAAAATCAAGGTGCTGCTGCAAAAATCTGGCGGGGATTTCGATGAGGTGGACGTGGACCCGCCGGGCGGCGCGATTGAGCAGCCGTGGCTGGTATCGGCGGACGTGGACGGTGACGGCAAGCTGGAGTTGTTGCTGCCGCAGAAAAATTTCGTGCGCGCCGTCGTGCTCGAACGGAAGACCAAAATACCGGGGTCAACCAATCAAACGGACTGGGTTTTTCGCGTGAAGGATCAAATCAACGGCGCGGCGGGCGATTCGCGCATTGTCAGCGCCACGGCGGTGCGGAACGGCACGAACAGTACACCGGCAATTTTCCTGCTGGACGCGGAGCACAAGCAATTGACGATGTGCGAGCGCGACGCGACGGGCGTGTGGCGGGTGTCCCGCAACGTGGAGTTGCCGGTGTCGGATTTCGTCGGTTTGCAGTCGGTTGCGCTCGGCGGCACGAATATCCAGAGCGTGGCGTTTCTCGGCCAGAACGCCGTCGCCTGGCTGCCGCTGGCGGGCGAGGTTTGGGAGTTAACCGCGCTCGATGGCTACGACACGCCGGTCAAGGACGGGTATTTGAATGACGTGGTGGCGGGCGATTTGAGCAACACCGGACGCAAGGATTTGGTGTTTTTGGAAACGGCGAAACATTATCTCGACCTCGTCATCTTTGATTCCAGCCACAAGCTGGTGCCCGCCAACCACTGGCAGGTTTTTGAGGAACACACCTTCCGCGGACGCACGGACGCCCTGCCCGAACCACGCGAGGCGCTCGTGGCCGATGTCACCGGCGACAAGAAGAACGACCTGATCGTGCTGGTGCACAACCGCATCCTGGTTTATCCGCAGGAATGATTCCGGAGCGCCGGTTTCCGACCCGGCGGGAATCCCATTCTTCTCCGCGCCGTGCCGGAGTCGGAGACCGGCGTTCTGGGGTCGTGGCAAGATGTCCGATTGAACTGTGCCGGAAACGGAGCGCGGCGTTCACGCCGCTTCGACGAGCGAAACAAAAGCGGATCGGGCATTTCCAGCATCTCGTTATTGCGGAGAATGAAGCGGGCTGAAGCCCGCGCCCCGCCACTCATTTTCGCAAGTCTCAATAATCCGCCTCCACCAGTCAATTCAACTGCGGCGGGCGTGGGGCGAAAACTTTGAAGGAAAAACCGTCCGCCGTGACATTGCCGCTGGTGACGGAAAAATAAAAGTATTTGGAAACTTTGTCGTATTCCGGCAGCAGCGAAAAATCCATCCAGCCACCGAATATTTTTTCCGGCGAGGCAAAAGGCAGGGCGCTGAACGCATTGGCGCCGCTGGATGACGGGCTGGCCGTGGAACTATTTTTCAAAGCGGTAAAAGCCATGCGCATGGTTTCACGCTGGTTTTGGTAGGCGAACAGGCCATTGCCCGCGCCGCCGATGTGCTGTGCGGCGTCGGCAAAGCCGGCGGTTTCGCGCAACGGCCTGGCCTTGCTGTCGGCGCTTCGCAGATAAGCTTCAATCATTGAAACGTCCGTCGTCAGGGCGACATAGCCGCCGCCGGCCGTGCAATAAAGCCAGCGCGGAGTGGGGGAGCTGGCGCCGGGCGCGCGACGCGCGGACAGGGCAATCGTGTAAATTTTACGGCCAAGAAAATCACGCGGCGCGGGTGCGTTTTCCTGCGAGGAGGTGAGTGAGGCAACGTTTTTGATCGCCAGCACGGCTTGATCGGGATTCAACGCGGCAAACAGGAAAACCGAGGGGGCGGAATTCAAATCCACCAGCGTTTTGCCCGCCGGCGCTTTTTGATAGCTGATCCAATCGTCGCCCAGGTTGCCGATGAGATTTTTGCGGACGTCGAAGTTCGGGTCTTTTGTCTGGGCGGTCGCGTTGGCGATACTGATCACGGAATTGAGGCTGCTGAGCCAGGCGGGCGAAATGTCAGAAAGCATTTTTTCAAACGCCGCCCAGGATTTCTGGCCGTCCACGCGCCAGCGCAAGAATTTCACGGCATCGGCGGGCACAAAGGCCGGCGGGTTCGCGTCCTTCGGCGCGGCGGCGATTATTTTGAAAAGGCCCTGCCGGCTTGCTTCCGGCGCGGAGATGTAAAAATCAAGCCGCGAGCCATCGTGTGATTCGCGGTAACTGAAGGTGGCGGACTTCAAACCGGTCAAACCCGAGGCGCCCAGAATTTTGTCCCACGGAACCGGCGGCACGGGGCTGGGCGCTTCCGGGTTCGGCTCCGGCGGCGTAATGTGAAACAGCACGTCGAAAAGGGTTTTCGCATTCAACCAGCCGTAATACAACGGCGCGTCGCGAAATTGCGCGAGCCGGTCGGCGGCAAAAAGCGCATTGTCGCCCAACGGCGGCAGCGCACCGCCGGTCAACCGCGTGGCGACGGGTTCGACGACTTTCAATGAACTGCCGACAATCAACAGCGATTCAAACTGGCCGACGACAATTTCGCCGGGCGGCGGCGGTTTGTTCTCCTTGCCCAGTTCCTGGACGGGCTGGCGTCTGGGGAAAACACCGGCGAGCGTTGCCGGAATGTCATTGCTCGAAAGCGGCACGACGGAAAATGAGATGCCCCGAATGGTTTCGTTGTGCATCGGCTTGCCCGCGTCCGCCCATTTTTTGCGAAGGGCGGCCAGATTGGTTTTGAGCAAATCGCTCTTGCCCTTGGCGTCGAGCAGCAGCAGCACGCCGGGCGCCGGGCCGTCGCCGCCGGTCCATCCGTTTTGCGTGACGGCCAGGGTCAACTGGCCTTGCGGCAAATTGGTGAAGTCGCTGAACTTGACGCCGAGGTCGCGTTCCAGCGGAGCGACAAGTTTTTCGTTCCACCGGGCCATGAACTTGTCGCGAAACGGCTTCATCGCCGCGTCATTCCAGAAAAGCCATTGTGGCGATTGCTTGCTGGCGGCGCGCAGCGTTGAGAAGTCGGGCACGGTGATGAGCAAAAGCGTGTCCGACGGCAGCAGGTTTTCAGCCGGCGGAATCGCGGCGCGGACGGGCGTTGCGAGCGTCAGCCACGCGGCCAGCGTCGCGGAAAAAATTCCAGCCGTGCGTTGTGGGGTGAAACGAAAAATGCGTGTGATCATAATGAATTAAAGTCCAACTCGGCTGAAAAGTCGCGCCCTCAATTTGGGTTCCTGGGTGTTTTCATTGCGCCGCCGGCTTGTTTTGGGTGCGGTTGGGCGGTTCGAGATAGTGATACGGATTGTTCGGATTGTCGGTGGAGTAGGCGAAGGCATCGCGGTGTTCCAGAAAGTTTTTCACCAGTTCGACGGGAATCGCAAAACCCAGGCCCTCGCCGAAAGTGATTTTCATGTTCGTCACGCCGACGACTTCGCCGCCGAGATTGAACAGCGGGCCGCCGCTGTTGCCGGGATTGATCTGCGCGGTGGTTTGCAGATAAAGCTCGCCTTCGAGCTGGCGTGTTTTGGTGCTGACAATGCCCGAGGTCACGGTGCGTTCCAATCCCATCGGACTGCCGATGGCAAACACTGAATCACCCACGCTCAACACGTCCGAATTGCCGAGGGTGATGTATTTGAACTTGGGCGCGTTCTTGTCCTCAATTTTCAGCAGCGCCAGGTCGTGGAATTTGTTGAGGGCGATGATTTTCACCTGCTTGTAGGTCTCGCGGTCAAGCTGGCCGTTGTGCTGATGATACACTTCAACGGAAATTTCCGTCTCGCCCTCGATGACGTGAAAATTTGTGATCAGATAACCGTCCGCGTTGATGAAAAATCCCGAACCCAGACCTCCGGGCGTGCGGACCTGCACGACCGCCTCGCCGATTTGCCTGACGAGGTCTTGCACGTCGCGGGCGGCTGCGGGGCGGTTGTCCGAATAAAAAAATTGCGGGATGGCGTTGACGCTGACGACCAGATTGGATGCGGCTGGCGTTTGCGTTGGCGCGGCGTTGCCGGATTTGGAAATGTTGGCGATGACGTTGCGCGGCACGACGAGCACGGTGTAGCCCACGTCCACAACGATGGAATCAGGTCTTTCGGTGAGGATTTTGCCGGTGACGGCGGCTTGATCCTTCAATTGAATCACGTCGGCGCACGCGGGGCGCAGGCCGCAGAAAAGCAGAACCGCCAATGCAAAATGTTTCTTCAACGACATGGTCAGACGATAATGCAGCAAAGAACCTTTGACAAGCCGCCCGGCGCAAAAAAATCCGGCGCGGATCAGGTGCCACGGTCGGTGATTCCGGTGTAACGCCAGACGGCCCAGACATGGCATTTGGCTTCGTCGCGGTCCGGGAAGCACCGGCACAAGGTGTCGCGAATCCGGAAGGCCCGCTCCCGCGACTTGATGAGCCCCGACTCCAGTGAAAGCTCCGAGACCTTGAACACGCCGGGAAAACGACCGCCGTTAAGAAGTCCGCTGGCGATAAACTGGGCGTCCACAATATCAAAGCCGGCAAACTCGAAATCGGGATGCGGGAAATCGGAAACATCAGCGGCCGAGGGATCACGGGCGACGGCAACCACCACCGAGGGACGATGGCTTGAAACACGCCGCAGGACAAAGTCGAGGTTGGTAAAGAAATCGAGCATGAACTCCTCTTTGGCCACGAACTGCCAGTCGTCCGCCGATTCAGGATGGACGACCGGTGGGCAGAGGAGGCTGTCGAGCGTCACAAGGCGTATCAGGTCGGTGCGCCCCAGCCATCGGGTATAACCCACCCATCGCTCACCGTTGTCGCGGTCAAATCGCTCAATGGCCGTATAATAATACATGGTTGAAAATCACCGGCGCGAGGAGTTGCTGAACGAGCCAAAATTGAACCACGCCGGGACGGTGGCGCAAGGACAAACCGGCGTCCTGCCAGTCCGCGGGCGCATCTCAATATTTGAGCCGGGCTATATAAATTGGAAACCGCAGGGTTTAGAGTTATTTCATTAACACCCCGCTAAAGCACGGTGTTAATGAGAGCCAGATGGGAATCCGCACAAAAATTGATGCGCCCGCCTGCAATCTGGCCTGAAAAAACGCATTGAATTGGTGGTGATGCCCAAGTGCGTCTCAGTGCAGCAACTACAAAATTACTGTTGCCACTTCGTGTTTTTCTGCTAATTTCAGCCTCCCTTTCACCGCAGTCGGCAAAGGAAAACGGCCTTAATTTCCGCGCTCGTGTGAGTGTGGAACGGCCATAACAACATCAAACTCAATCCCGTGTTCCGCGGGATGGTTCGTCGCCGCAGTGCGGGACGAATTTTTAACCAAAGGAAAATTGTGCTAAGCATTGGCGTAAAAGAATTGTTGGAATCGGGCGTCCATTTCGGACACCAGACGAAGCGTTGGAATCCCAAGATGAAGCCGTTCATCTTCGATGCGCGCAACGGCATTCACATCATTGACCTCAGCAAGACGCTCACGCAACTCGAAACCGCGTGCGACTTTTTGTCCCAGACCGTTCGCAAGGGCGGCAAGGTGGTGTTCGTCGGCACCAAAAAGCAGGCGCAGCAATGCGTCAAGGATACGGCGACGGAATGCGGCCAGTTTTTTGTCACCGAGCGCTGGCTCGGCGGCACGTTGACGAATTACAACACGATTAAATCCTCCATCAAGCGGCTGAAGGAAATTGAGAAAATGGAAGCGGATGGTTCGCTGGCCAATTACGTCAAACAGGAGCAGGCGGTCATCCGCCGCGAAGCCGGCCGGCTGCACAAGTATTTCGACGGCATCCGCGCAATGGACAAGATTCCCGCCGCGATGTTTGTTGTGGACATCAAACGCGAGCACAACGCCGTCGCCGAGGCGCGCAAACTCAAGCTGCCGCTCGTGGCCATCGTGGACACGAATTGCGATCCCGACCTGGTGGATTTTCCCATTGCCGCGAACGACGACGCCATCCGGTCCATCCGCATGCTTCTGGCCACCGTCGGCCAGACCATCACGCTGGCGCAGGCGGAGTTTGAGTCCAAACGTGCGCGCCGTCCGGCGGCGGAAGAAGCCGCGCCGGCTGAAGTGCAACCCGCCGAAACCGTGCCGGTGGAGGCCGCGCCGGTGGAGGCCGCGCCACAAGCGCCGGCTTGAAAATTCCGGCGGTTCGGAAATTTTTCCGGCCGCCCTCAACCCTCAACTCTCAACCAACAACCAATTTATATGTCTCAAATTACTGCTGCTGATGTTGCCAGGCTTCGTGAAATGACGAGCGTGGGCATGATGGATTGCAAAAAGGCGCTGACCGAGGCAAAGGGCGACCTCAAAGCCGCCGTGGACATTCTGCGCAAAAAAGGCCGGGCCACCGCCGCCGTGAAATCCGCGCGCGAAGCGAAGGAGGGCGCCATCACCCAATATATCGCGCCCGGCGGAAAACT
>DAIRTX010000032.1:21087-37281 GCA_036803685.1 Verrucomicrobiota bacterium
AAGGTCGGCGTGCTCGTCGAAGTCGGCGCGGGCAAGGCGGAAACCGTGGCCAAAGAGGAATTCAAGCAGCTCGTCAAGGACATCACGCTTCAAATCGCGGCGGGACATCCGCACGTGGTTTCGCGCGAGCAGGTGCCGGCGAACGTGGTGGCGAAGGAAAAGGAAATCGCCGCCGAGCAGGTGAAGAACAAACCGCCGCAGGCCATTGCCAAAATTGTCGAAGGCAAACTGGAGAAATTTTACCAGGCTTATTGCCTCGTGGATCAGGGTTTTGTGAAGCGGAACTCCGAGGTCAGCCTGAAGGAACACGCGGCGCAAATTGCCAAGCAACTCGGCGACGAAATCAGCATTCGCCGGTTCGTGCGGTTTCAGGTCGGCGAAAGCGCCTGACCGGAAATTCAAAATTACCAGGGCGTCCATCCGGCCGCCCTTTTTTATTGGGTGCATCCTGGTGCCCGCACCGAACGCAACCAGTTTGGAGCGCGGCTGTGTGCAAAGCACCAGCCGCAGCACGTGGAAAAGCTCTGCGGCATCAGACGGATTCCAGCAGGCTGGTTTTGCGAAGCGGCTGCGGCTGGTCCCGCTTTGTGGGACACAGCCGCGCTCCGAGGACGGTGTCAAGATGCACTTTTTAATTTTGGCCGCGGCTTTGATTTGACGAGTTGTCCGCCGGCTGTTAAAAATTGTCCACGATGTTCCGCGCGCTTCCAGTTTTATGACGACCGTCAAAAAGCCAAAATTTTCCCGGATTCTGCTCAAGCTCAGCGGCGAGGCGCTCGGTGGCGAAAACGGCGTCGGCATTTGTCCCCAGGCGGTGCGCCACATGGCCGAACAAATCCGCGAGGTGCGCGAACTCGGCGTGCAAGTAGTCGTGGTGGTCGGTGGCGGGAATATTTTTCGCGGTGTGTCCGGCAGCGAGCACGGCATCGAGCGCGCCACCGGCGATTACATGGGGATGCTGGCCACGATCATCAACGCGCTGGCATTGCAGGACGCGCTGGAAAAGATCGGCTCGCCCACGCGCGTGCAAAGCGCCATCGCGATGTCGCAGGTCGCCGAACCCTTCATCCGCCGTCGCGCGGTGCGGCACCTGGAAAAGGGCCGCGTGGTCATCTTCGGCGGCGGCACGGGCAATCCGTTTTTTTCGACGGACACCGCGGCCGCGTTGCGCGCCAACGAAATCGGCGCGGAAGTGGTTTTGAAGGCAACGAAGGTGGACGGCGTTTACGATTCCGACCCGAAGAAAAATCCAAAGGCAAAACGCTTCGCGCAAATCACGTATCTCGAAGCGCTGCAAAGGCAGATCAAGGTGATGGACTCGACGGCGTTCTCGCTCTGCATGGACAACAAAATGCCCATCATCGTTTTTGATTTCTTCAAACCGCATAATCTTCGTCGCCTGGTCATGGGCGAAAGAGTGGGCACGCTGGTGACGGGCTGACGGATTGGAGTGTCGGAGTGATGGAGTAATAAGAAGACTGCAATTACTCCAGCACCTCAATCCCCCTTTGCTCTGCTTGCGGCGGGTGCATCTTGAGGGCGTGTTGCCCAAATTGTAGGGCGGGCTTTCGAGCCTGCCGGTTGCGAAGTTTTCCAACTTCGCGGACCAAAGCTGACAGTTTGACGGGGAATCCGGGGACTGGAAAGTCCCCAGAACCGGCAGACAGGAATGTCTGCCCCACATCCGAAGCGGAAATCGATTTGGGCAACACGCCCTTGATACACGCACCGAATGGAAATAACTCCCTCTCCCCGTCCAAACGGGGAGAGGGTTGGGGTGAGGGGTTCGTGCTTGTAAACATTGGCCTCCTCACTCCGGCCCTCTCCTCCTTCAGGGAGGAGAGGGAGAAAAAATGGTGCGTGTGTCAAGATGTGCCCGCTTGCGGCTGTTGCTTTGCCTGGGAGTTGATTTATTCACAAAAAGAGCGCATGGTGCATCATGAGATTCGTGTCGCGCGAGGATGCGGGATGCAGGCTGGGGCGGTATTTGTGCGAACAAGGCGTGGAAGCCGACCTGGTGCTGGGGTTGCCGCGCGGTGGCGTCGTGGTGGCTGCGGAAGTGGCGCATATTTTGCAACGGCCGCTTGATGTGCTCATCGTCCGTAAAATCGGGCACCCCTGGCATCGCGAATTTGCCGTCGGTGCGCTGGCCGAACCGGACGTGGTCATTCTAAACGAGGCTTCCTTTGGGAAAAAATCCATGGCTCGTTTTCAGTTGAATGAAGTGATTGCGGAGGAAACCGCGCGTTTGCACGCTTACTGTTTGAAATTTCACCCTGCCGGCGCACTGTTATTGGAGGGCAAAACAGTGTTGCTCGTGGACGACGGACTCGCCACGGGCGCAACGGCCGAGGCCGCCGTGCTCTCAGCCAGGCGACAACATGCGCGTCGCGTTATTGTCGCGGCGCCGGTGGCTTCGACAAACGCAGTTGAACGACTGGCCCGTGTCGCTGACGCTGTCGTGGCCTTGGTCACGGACCCGGACTTTGCGGCGGTGGGCCAATACTACGAGAGTTTTTTGGAGACGGGCGATGAAGAGGTGCTCGCATTGTTGCCGGGGCAGGCAGTGCATGGCCAGCCGGGGCCGTGACGAAAATCTATGCCTGAACTCCCGGAAGTCGAAGTGCTTGTCCGCCATTTGCGCCCGCTGATTCGCGGCAAAACCGTTCGCGGCGTGGACGTGCGGCGGGCAAAGGTGCTGGCGCCGACTTCGCTTCGCAAATTTCGCCAAACTTTGCTCGGCGCGAGATTCACCGGACTGTCGCGTCGCGGCAAATATCTTCTGTTTCAGCTTCGCGCGAAAACCGGCGGTGAACCGGTGACGCTGCTGGGACATCTGGGCATGACCGGCCGGATTTATCTCGCGCGGAAAAACGAGCGTCCGCCCCGGCACGCGGCGGTCGTGCTCAATTTGGGGGGAGAAAATTTGATTTACGAGGACACGCGCTATTTTGGCCGGTTGACGCTGGACAATTCCGCCGTGAAAAGGCTGGGACCGGAGCCGCTCGACGGCGACTTTGACAAATCGGCGTTCGCGCAGTCGCTGAAACGGTCGCGGCAAGCCGTCAAAATCAAATTGCTGGATCAAACACTCGTTGCCGGCATCGGCAACATTTACGCGAGTGAAGCGTTGTTTCGCGCCCGCATCCCGCCGCGATTGCCGGCGCGAAGACTGACCGGGTCACAAGTCGCGCGGCTGTGGCGGGCGATTCGCAAGGTGTTGGCCGAAGCCATCGAATGCGGCAGCACCGTGCCGTTGAATTTTGGCGGGAGCAGGTCGGACGGACTGTTTTATTTCGGCCGGGCGGCGGGCACACCGGATTATTACGAGGAACGGTTGCGGGTTTATGATCGCGCGGGGCGGCCTTGTCCGAATTGCGGCGGCTTGATCAAGCGCATCCGGCAGGCCGGGCGGAGCACGTTTTATTGCCCGCGCTGCCAGTCTGCGTGACGAATCGGTTTGACGCGCGGTTCATCGGCTTGTAAAGTCATTCCCCTTTGGATTCCAGAGTAGCTCAATGGTAGAGCGCGCGGCTGTTAACCGTGATGTTGTAGGTTCGAGCCCTACCTCTGGAGCCATTCAGAAAACCACCCCAAAAACTCTTCGCCTGCGTCAGGGATATTTGAGCCGGAAGAACTGGCTGCTGTTGGACCGTGAAAGCGTCACTTGATTCTGCCCGTTCGTGACCACCGGGGCGTTCGTTATGGTCAGCCAGTTGGTCGTGGTCAAATTGGAATTTTTTTGCAACTCAAAACCTCCGGGAGGCGACGCCCATGAAAGGACCACGTTGGTGCCGGAGGGCGCAATGCCCAACGCCGCCGGGGGCAGGGAGACCTCGAATATCGGGCTTGCCAGATCGGTCGCCGCAAAAATGTTCGTGCCGCCCTGGATGGTGACGAAGCCGAAATATTGCCCGGGCGGGGTCGCCGGGTCGATCTCGATTCCAAATACAACGTCACTGTAAGTTTCAAAGGGCAACAGAATGCCGGGAACGTTCGCAAAGAACGCGTTCGTGTCCGCCGCGAGATGGCCGGCCGCCTCAGCGATGAAATCGAACTGGATGTCGTTCAGGAACAGATTATCGGTCAGGCTCGCGTTGATCAGCGTGCCGGTGAAGAAGAATTCGTTGCTCCCGACACCTGACCGCACTGCGGGGGTCAGGACGAATGCCAGGTCCGCCCGTGCCGGTGCGATGGACAGCAGCAGCGCCAGGCCGGACAAAAGCATGAATGGTTTCAGGCGCATGGTTCGTGTCCGTCAATGGCCCACCGCATACAACGTGGCGTTGTTGATCGCGTAAACGATGCCATCCACGCCGACAATGGTGGGGGTATAGGCCTCGCCCAGGCCCGAGGTCAGCACGTTTGTTTCCGAAAGCGTATTGGACGTCAAATCCCAGCGGTAAAGCTTGCCGTCCTCGTTGTTGGCCAGAACGGATTTGGTGAACGGATCGACGGCTGCCGAATTGATGCACCACTCGCGCACGGCATTGGGGTAGGTGGGGCGAAATCTGGAATCCGGTGTGGGCCCGGCAATGGTGAGGACTTCATTCATCACGGTGGCTCCGGAGATGGGGTCCGTCATGCTGGTCCGCGGATCAAGGATGGCGATTTTATTGACGCCGTTGCCGCCGGTATCGGCATAATTGTTATACTTGGTCATCAGCAAATACGGCGAGTTGCCGTGGTAGGAAGAGACCAGAGTGGCGGGTACGACGGAAGCCGTGTCATCCCAACCAAATGCGCCGGGTATCTTGGTCTGCGTGAGCGTGCTGTTGAAATGCAGCAGCCAGCCGCGATCATGATTGGAGTAGAACGGATTCTCCAGCACGCCGAAATAGACGTCGCCGTCCGGTCCGACCATGGGTGAGGCCGTGCCGTCATCGGGCAGGTATGCATTATTGGCCGGGATTTTGGCATCCTGCAGATGGACTCTCGCGAGCGGGGTGAGTGTCCGGCTGTCCAGGGCAACGAGATATCCGAAACCAAAACCATAACTGATGTTGTTGACGGCAAGATACAGTGTCTTGTGATCGTTGCTCAACGCCGGGGCGCAGTTCATGACGACCTTGCTGATTCCGGCATCGCTGGCAACGTTGCTGGCGGCAACCCAGGTGCCGGTTCCATTGTAATCAATGCGGGCAACGCCGCTTCGGAGATTCAACGGCGTGGAGCCGGTGACTTGAAATCCGAAGAAAATGTTCCCATAGCGGTCCGCGGTGATGGGCGTGTTGATAAAAACGTTGTTCAGGTAGGCGTTGGTATTGGCGGTGTAGTTGGCCAGCCCGTAAAATGCGGTCTGCCCGATGGCCGGGGAAGCATTCGTCGTGTCCGGAGTATCGCAATAGTAAACCGTCCCGCCGCCGCCCGGAAAATAGAGCCGGTTCTTGGGGGTCAACGTGGGGGAAAAACTCGGGGTCCAATTGTGGGGCGGCAGGATGTAATCCGTGGAGCGCACCCAGTTTGTCGTGCCGGTGGCGCCGACCAGTGCTTCGACCTCAAATCCGCCCGATGCGCCCGTCTTCACCGGCACGATGACCGTGTTGGAGCGCGTGACGAGGGGCGAGCCGTAGTGGATGAACAGATCGCTTCCGCTATACTGCGGATTCAAGTCCACCGGCGTATGCCACAATATGTGATTGAGCGGTTGGGAGGTCACGGGCGCGATGGCGTCATGTTGGGACTCATGCCCGTAACCGCTCCACGGAAACCGGATGCTCTGCGCCCCGTTACTCTCCGCAACCAGCAAGCTGCAAACGGTTGCCACCCCCAGCCAATGATAAAAACTTCGTCTGGGGACACGGGTGGAAGCTTTTTTAAAGGTCTGCATCACGATATTTAATACATTAGCAGCGAAATGTTGATTGGGCAAGAACAAGCGGGACGAGGGCGGATGGAAAACGCGGAACCGGATGGTTCGCCGATCGTTAAACGGGGGACGGTTTTGATTTCAACTGCCGGGCAAAATTTCCACCTGCCGGCGCTGGAGCCAGCCGATCCTCCCGGAACCGTCGGTCACCTGCAGCCAGCCGTTTTTCCGGTCCAGCACGGCAAGTTCCGCGCCGTCGTGTGCGGTAAACGCGCTCTGGGCCTCGTCAAACGGCCCGCTGCGCGCGGTTGGATCTTGCGCGACGACCACAGCGGTTTGCTTTGAAAAATGGATTGCGGCGTTCACGCCGAGGCACGCACACGACAAAATGGTAACCGCCACCGCGCCCCGGGTAAAACCGCCCAACGCCGTTTTGAGCGCCGGACGAATTTGCGTCGCCGCCAGCAATGCAAGCATCAGCCAAAATGCGACAACGGCCAATTCCGTCCACTCATTCAAAGTGAGCATGCCGAGCCATCCCGCACTGCGGGACCAGCGGCTTTCACGGAGCGTCGGGCCTTGCACCTGGTTGCGCGCGAACTCCAGATTGGCCCGCACCTCCGCATCGCGCGGCGTTAATTGCGCCGCCTGGCGATATGCGGCAATCGCGCGGCCAAAATTACCGGATTTGAATTCCGCATTGCCGTAATTGAAATAAAGCGCCGGGGAAACCGCGCCGGATTGAAGGATTTTTTTGTAGGTGCCGGCGGCGACGGCAAATTTGCCTTCGGCATAAAATTTGTTCGCGGCGTTGAATTCGGTCGTAATGTCGGCGGCCATCGCGCTGCCGGTGAAAATCCAAACCGCCATGGCCACCAGCAAAATGCGCAGAAACACTTTCAGGCTCCTCGATTTTCTCAGTGGATAACATGATGTGTAACAAGCCTCTTTGGGTGCCATCATGAAATCCGGAATGACGTCCGCCCTCACCCCAGCCCTCTCCCCTCCGTCTTCGCTACGCTTCGACGCGATCGCGCCAAAGCCGAAGGCGAAGGCGGACAGGAGAGGGGGAATCATTCGCCGCGTTTTGAGCCGTGCAACAGGCCGTGTGGTCGTGCCTCTCACTACCGATGACACAAAATCAGTGACGGCGCCAAGGATCGAGAAATTATCCGGCGTTGTGACGCTGCTCACCCTCTCCCCGGTCCCGATTCGGAATCGGGATTTCAGTCCGAGGGCTGGGGTGAGGGCGAGCATAAACGGTAATTCCACTGAAAACGTTGAGAAATCCATTTTCATGCTTTCACATTTTGCAGTTCGCGAACGGCGTTTTCAAATTGTGGAATCACCGCGGCCAGTTCCCCGCTCGTTCGCATGGGCGCGTAACGCGCCTGGTTGCAGAGTTGAAACAATTCGCGCAGGCCGGCCAGTGTTGTTTCCGGCGCGCCCAGCAACACCAGACGCTCATCAATCACGACTTCGGTGATGGACGACGCGGAACAATCCAGCCGTTCGCCAAGCTGTTCCTGCAAGAGCCGGAACAGTGTGGCAAAGAATTCGTCCGAGTTTTTTTCCGCCGCGAGGCGATGCAAATCGTTCAATCCCTTACGAACGAGTTGGGCGACGCGCCGTTGCCGTCGCAAACGGGGATTGTTCGCCAGACTGTCCGTGCGCTTGCGCCACACAAAGGCTGCGAGCCATGCGAACACAGGCAGGCTTTGCATGGCGAGAAACACCGGTCGCGTCAACAACGGCGGGCCGGCTTGTGTGAGTGCGCCGGGTTGCTCTTTGATGGGAAGAATATCCTGTTGCGGTGGCAGAGGTTGCGGGTTGGGCGTTTTCGTGGCAGCAATCATCGGCGCGGGCGTCGTGCCGCTGGACTGCACGGCGAGTTGCACCGACGGCTGCCTGAGCGTCCGGTAGGTTTTTGTGTCCGGATTAAAAAAGCTGAACGAAAACACCGGCAGTTCATGAACGTCCGTGCTTTGCGGCGCGACAATTTGCTCGAACGTTTTTGTGCCTTGCAGGCCAAGCGGGTCGCCGGTTTCAACTTTGGACGTGGGCGGATAAGTTTTGAAATCACGCCAGGCGGGCTGGTCGGGCAGTGTGAGCGCGTCGAGCGCGCCGCGGCCTGAAATTTGGACGCGCACAGTGATGGGATCGCCGACGGCAACATTGGTCGGGCCGGCGGTGACGGTCATGGTGTAATCACCAATCGCGCCGTTGAAATTCGGCGGCGCGCCTTCGGTGGGCAACGGCAGCGATTCCACGTTCAGGGTATCCGTGGCGAGCGAGACTTGTTTTTGTTCGCCGCCGCCGAATATTCCAAATGGAAATGAATCGCGAGCCTGGTTGGCTGAGGGCAAAACCACCACCGCGCTGGCGGTGAATGGCCCGACGCTTACCAGCCCGGTCTTGACCGTGGTCAAGGCCAGCGAAAGGGGAATATCCGTATAAATCCGGTTGCCGATTTGGACCCGTTGCTTGGGGCTTTGAGCCATTTTGCCAACGGTGAACCCATTGGCGGGTGTGCCGGTTAACTGGAAATTGCCAAAATTCTGAACGTCGTCACGCAAATACACATCCAGCCGGGCAGCCAGCACTTCACCGGGGCAAACCTCCTTTTCCGGCAGCGTAAGTCTCATGAACGCGACTTCCGAACCGGAGTTGACGGCTGCCGGTGGCGGCGAATTCGGCGGCAGCACCTTCAATCTCAGCGACGGTGAACTTAACTGCTGTCCGCCAACGTCGGCGACCAGCGGCGGGATGGCGAAATCGCCGGCCTGCCGCGGCGTCAGCGTGAAATTGTACGTGACCGTGGACTTGGTTTCACCATTGATATAGCTGAACTGGCTCGACGGTCCGACGTAGGCGATTTGCAAACCGGCGACATTTGACGGCATGGGGACATTCCGTGGCGACCCATCCTCAAACGTCAGCGACAGGGTGGCGCTTTCGCCCAGCGCGATGGTGTCGCGGTCGAGTGACGCTGTGAACGTGGCGGCGTTAAGTCGCACACCGCCAAGGCACAACGCGGCCAAAACCAGGACCAAACCGGACCGGAAATTGTTCTTCAACCGACGTTCCATTTTTTCGAAACCACTTAAGAAATTCAGAAAGGTAGACATTCCAGGGAGCAAAATGTTCAGCTTCAAATCGTCTTCAACAGCGCGGCAATCAAGCCATCCGTCGTGTGCTCCTTCGCTTCGAGCGCGGGTTCCAACCCCAGGGTGCGGATGGCTTTGCTTGTTTCCGGGCCGATGGACGCGAGCTTCATTTGCGGGAATTTCTTCAGCAGTTTTGGCAGATCAAATCGCGCGTGGAAATGTTCCACCGTCGAACCGCTCGTGAAGGTAATCCAATCGGTGCCGTTTTTGAGCAACGTCCGGCCCGCCTCCGCCGGGTCTTCGGTTTCGGCCACGGTCTTGTAAACCGCGATGTCATCCACGATGGCGCCGAGTTCCTCCAGCGCGCGCGGCAAATCGGGGTTCGCCACTTCGGCGCGCAGCAGACACATCTTCAGATTCTCGATGGTCTGGAATTTCGCAAACGCCGCGGCGATTTTCTTTCCGGTAAATTCGTCCGGCGTCAAATCCACCTGGAGATGCAGCTCGCGCAGTTTCGCCGCCGTTGCCGGGCCGACCGCCGCGATGCGCGTGCCGCCGATGTCGCGCAAATCCTGGAACCGCCGGAAAAAGATGTCGAAAAATGCCGTCACCCCGTTCACGCTCGTGAACACCAGCCAGTCGTAGGAATTCAATCCCAGCAGCGCATCCACGATG
This sequence comes from Verrucomicrobiota bacterium, assembly GCA_036803685.1. Classification (GTDB taxonomy): domain Bacteria; phylum Verrucomicrobiota; class Verrucomicrobiia; order Limisphaerales; family UBA11358; genus UBA11358. The sequence goes on from DAIRTX010000032.1 coordinate 30,679, forward strand.
GCGTCGGTCTCCTTCGGTTGCGTGATTTTGATGGTCGGCACCTCCAGCACGTCCGCCCCCAGTTCCGTCAGCCGTTGCGCGAAACTGCCCGCCTGTTCCGAACGCCGCGTGACGACGACGCGCAGGCCAAATAACGGACGATTCTCGAACCAATTCAGCTTTCCTCGCAATTTCACAACGTCGCCGATGACTGTCAGCACCGGTGGCAATAGTTTTTTCTCAGCGGCGAGACCGGCAATGGTGGCCAGCGTGCCGGCAACGGCCTGTTGCCGTCCCATCGTGCCCCAGCGAATCATGGCCACGGGCGTCTCCGGCGACATGCCGTGCTGGATGAGCGACGCCGTCCATTTGCCCAGGCGGTCGGTGCCCATGAGCACGACTTTGGTGCCGGGAATTTTGGCGATTTGATCGTAGCGCAAATCCGTTTTTGCGTCGGCAGGGTTTTCGTGGCCGGTGAAAACGGTGAAGCTGGAGCAATGGTCGCGGTGGGTGAGGGGAATGCCCGCGTAATTCGGCGCCGCCACGATGGACGAAACGCCGGGCACGACTTCAAAATGAATTTTCGCCGCCGCGAGCGCCTCGGCTTCCTCGCCGCCCCGGCCAAAAATGTAAGGATCACCGCCCTTGAGCCGCACGACGCATTTGCCTTGGCGGGCCCGGGCGATGAGCAAGGCCGTGATTTTCTCCTGCGGCATGGACATGTTTTTGCCACGCGCAATGAGTTCAGCGGACGGCGGCGCCAGCCGGAGCAGGCCGGGATTCACGAGCGCGTCGTAGAGCACCACGTCCGCGCGCCGGAGCAATTCCGCGCCGCGCAACGTGAGCAGGCCCGCGTCGCCCGGCCCCGCGCCGACGAGATAAACCGTGCCTTTAAATTTCACGCGCATACTTTATTCGAGCGGTGGAGTTAATCAATGAAAGAGGGCGGGGGAACTTCACTCAAAGGTCTTGAATGATGCGGCGCACTTCGTCATGGCTGCCGGCAAAGAAAAATTCCAAAGCCCCCGCGTTGTGCCGGAACAGCAGGCGCACCTTCAACCCGGCGCGGCACTCGAAAATATTTTTCCTCAACCGCCGGATGGAAATCCCGCTGTGAGTGTTCGGATGGCCGAAGCAATCGGGAATCGCCTGAAGCGCCGATCCAACGCGCGCGAAATCCGCATCGCTCAAACTTTCGAGCGCGGCCTGAAAGCGCGCGGTCAGAAAAATGGCGGGTTTAGCCACGCTTGAGTTTTCCGGTGAAAGGCTTGAGCCGCCCCGCTTTGCGTTCAGCGTCCAACTCCTGGTTCATCCGTTCGGCAAACCGGTCCAGTTGCTCGCCCGTCACACCATATTCGTGTTCGGCGTAATCCTCGGAATAAACTTTGACGGGACGAAAGGCGACCACCTCGCCGTCAATCGTTACGCCGACATCTTCCCCTTTCAAGCTTCGCTTGAGCCACGCGCCCAGATTTTGCCGGGCCGCGGTGACGGTAAGTGTTTTCATAAAGACATTTTAATGTCATTATTGCGCCTGTCAAGCGCCGCGCAACGTGAGCCAGCCCGCGTCGCCCGGCGTCCTCGCTGGGTACAACGTGCGCGGAAACTGTCCGGCGCGACGCCAGACAGGGCGACCGGGACGGTTGCGCTCCCTAGTTTCAATTTTGGGATGGACGATAGGGGCAAGGGGAATTTCAATTGTGACGGTTCAAGATTACGTGGTGAAGAGTTGGTAGGGCGGTCGCTGCCGCGCCGCCCTGATATTTGGGCTGCGCGGCAACGCAGCCCTACCATTATTTGATGACGTGGTGAAGTCGGCGCAATCGGCGGCGGTGCTGGTCCTCGTGTATTGAACGACGACCGGGTTTGACGCAAAGACGCAAAGACGCCAGGGCGCAAAGCTGAAGCGTTTTGAAAATTCGTTGGTGGGCGGACTTTGCGCTTTGAACTCGCGCCATTGCCGCATATAAATTCCGTGTGCCTCAACCGGGACAACCCGCCATCAATGCCGCCACGCGCTGCTGCGCGGTCTATGGCTTTCCCATCCGCCATTCCGCGTCGCCCGCCATGCACAACGCCGCGTTCGCCGCGCTCGGCCTGAACTGGCGTTACCTCGCGTTTGAAGTCCGTCCCGACGATTTGCGCGCCGCCATTGCCGGCGCCAAGGCGATGCAATTTGCCGGCCTGAATCTGACCGTGCCGCACAAGTTACTCGCGCTCGGTATGGTGGATGCGCTCGACATTTCAGCAAAAATTTGGGGTGCGGTGAATACCATCCGCTTCGAAGGGCGCACGGCGAAAAGCGACTGGCTTCCATTGCGCGAATTCAACGCGGAACCAGCGGTTGAAATTCGCACGCAAGGATTCAACACCGACGCCGAAGGTTTGGCCAACTCCTTGCGCGAGGATTTGGGCATTGAATTGCGCGGCAAGAAAGTATTATTGCTCGGAATCGGCGGGGCAGGGCGCACGGCGGCATTGAAGCTGGCGTCCGAAAATGTCTCAGAACTGTTTCTTGTGAACCGGACATTTTCAAAAGTATTGGAGGTTCAGCAGGAAATCAAAAAGAACTTTCCTTCTGTGTATGTCGGAAATGGTTATCCAAAAACCGAAGTTGATCTCGTTATCAATGCCACGTCGCTTGGTTTGAAAACAGGCGATGCTTTGCCTTTGGACGAAAAACAATTTTCGTTGAAACAAACGCGCGCCGTTTATGACATGATTTACAACCCGGCGGAAACGGCGCTGCTTAAAGCGGCCAAAGCCGCCGGTTGCCACGCGTCCAACGGCTTGGGCATGTTGCTGCATCAGGGCGCCAAGGCTTTTGAAATCTGGACCGGACAACCCGCGCCGCTCGATGTGATGCGCCGCGCCCTCGAACAAAATGTTTATGGCTAGTGAACGAACCCCTCACCCCGGCCCTCTCCCCGTTTGGCGGGCAGAGGGAGGAAGATTCGCGTTCGCGCGAGAACATTCCTTCTCCCCGCCCAAGCGGGGAGAAGGTGGTCCGCGCAAAGCGGGACCGGATGAGGGGATTCTCCAAATAGTTTCATGAGCATTTCTTTTCACAACGTTTTCAACGCCCATAACTGGGCGCTGGTGCCGTTTCATTTCTGGTCATTGTGCTTCTTCGTGTTCGGCTGCATTGTCGGCAGTTTTTTGAACGTGTGCATCCACCGGCTGCCATTGGGCATGAGCATCGTCACGCCGAAGTCGCATTGCCCGCACTGCAAGTATTCCATCCCGTGGTATCTGAACATCCCGCTGGTGACATGGCTGGTGTTGCGCGGACGCTGCAAAAATTGCGGCGCCCCCATCTCGCCGCGCTATTTCATCGTCGAACTGCTAACGGGCGCGGCGTTTCTAAGCTGCTGGCTGGCGTTCGGCAACGCGAGTCATCCGCTGCAGTCCATGCCGGTTGCCTTTGTTTACGCGATTTTTCTCGCGGGACTGATCGTGGCAACGTTCATTGACTTCGAACATTTCATTATTCCCGACGAAATCACGCTCGGCGGCATGGCGGTGGGTTTCGCCGCGTCATTTTTCCTTCCGTCGTTGCACGATGCGGACACGTTGAATGTTGGGATGTGGCGGAGTTTTATCGGCGCGATTGTGGGCGCAGCGACAATTTACGCGATTCTGCGGCTGGGTAAATTGCTGTTTGGCCGGCAACGGGTGAAGTTGCCGGTGGAGACGAAAATTATCTTCACCGATACTTCCGTGCATCTGCCGGACAAGGAAATTCCCTACGAAGAATTATTTTACCGGGAGTCAGACGTAATTGTGCTGCACGCGCGCACGGTTGAACTGGTGGATCGTGGCTACAAAGACGTGCTGGTGCGGCTGTCGCCGTCGGCGCTGGAGATCGGTGAAGAAAAGATGAATCCCGACGACGTGCCGTGCCTGGAGGCAGTGAGCACGGAAATCGTGTTGCCGCGCGAGGCAATGGGCCTGGGCGACGTGAAATTCATGGGCGCGATTGGCGCGTTCCTCGGCTGGCAGGGCGTGATGTTTTCGCTGATGCTCAGTTCAATGATTGGCGCGGTGGTCGGGGTGACGCTCATCGCGATGCGCCGTCGCGAATGGTCATCGCGCATGCCTTACGGGCCTTACATCGCGCTGGCGGCGGCGATCTGGATTTTCGGCGGGAAGAGATTTTTCCACGCACTCTTCGCCATGTGAATGATTTCGCAGCGCGCCAGCTGGCTGGGGACAGCCAATGTTACGGGAGTTTTTTCACCTGAACTGCAAATAAACGCGGCTGCCATTGGCTTTACGCCGCCGGACTGATTTTCCGTCAAGGGGTCAGTCCTCACTATTGACACTCAGCGGGTCTTTTGGGAATATTCGGCTCGATGCCACGCAAACTTCGACTGGAATATGAGGGGGCGATCTATCATGTGATGAGCCGTGGCGACCGGCGGGAGCCGATATTCAAGGATGACGCCGACCGGAAACGTTTTCTGGAAACCTTGACCGAGTGCTGCGGCAAAACCGACTGGGAGGTGCAGGCGTTCTGTCTGATGTCCAACCACTTTCACCTGGTGGTGGAGACGCCCAAGGCCAATCTGGTGGCGGGCATGAAATGGTTTTTGGGGACTTACACGGGGCGGTTCAACCGGCGGCACAAGTTGTTTGGTCATTTGTTTAGCGGCCGGTACAAGTCCCTGATCGTGGACGGCAGCGGTAATGGCTACCTGCGGACGGTGTGCGATTACGTGCATCTGAATCCTGTCCGGGCGAAGCTGCTAGTGTAGTGTCTCGTAAACGGCTTTCAGTTTTTGGAGTTTGGCCAGAATGGAATCGGTTGATGCCGTCCAGATGAACGGTTTGGGCTCTGTATTGTAGCACTGTAAATACTTTTCGATGGAAGCAATCAGGTCCGGCACACTCACGAAGGTTCCCCGGCGGATCGCTTTGTCCGTCAATTCCCGAAACCAGCGTTCCACCAGATTGGTCCAGGACGCGCTGGTTGGGGTGAAGTGCAACTGAAAGCGAGGATGCTTTTCCAACCAGCGTTTCACGCGAGGATGCTTGTGTGTGGCGTAGTTGTCCACGATCAGGTGCAAGCACAGTGGCTCCGGGAACTCGCAGTCCAAATGGCGCAAAAATTTCAAAAACTCCTGATGCCGATGCCGTGGCAGACATTGGCCCACCACCTTGCCATCCAACATATTGAGCGCGGCGAATAGCGTCGTGGTGCCGTGCCGCACATAATCATGCGTGCGGGTGCCACAACGCCCGCGTTTCATCGGCAGCCCGGGCTGGGTTCGATCCAAGGCTTGGATCTGACTCTTCTCATCCACACACAACACCAAAGCTTTGTCTGGCGGATTGAGATAGAGACCGACCACATCGGTCAACTTTTCCACAAACCGTTTGTCCCGCGACATTTTAAAGGTCCGTTGCAGATGGGGCTTGAGTCCGTGCAGATTCCAGAATCGCTGAACCGTGGCCTTGCTGAGTCCGTGCGCCTTGGCGAAGGAGCGACAACTCCAATGCGTTTGGCCGGCGGGCGGCGAACCTTGAGTCGCCTCGATAAGGCGTTGCAGCTTGCGCGAGCCATACTTGGGTTTGCGGCCACGGCCCGGAGCGATCTCCGTGAGCGCTTCAGGACCCCCGTCGCGAAACCGACGCTGCCACAATCGGATGGTGGGCTGACTGACCTTAAGTTGCCGGCCAACCGCTTTGCTGGTCAGACCCGAGAGGCTCAACAGGACAATCCGGGCCCGCTTGACCAAACTTTGCGGAGTGCTCGGGGCGCGAACCCAAAGTTCGAGTTGCTGACATTGCGTGTCGGTAGCATTGAGCATGCGGGCCAAGGTTGCCATGCCTCCATGCTAAAGGCAGTTTCAAAGAAGTGAAAGACAATTGTGAGACACTACACTAGCGGCGAGACAAACACTGCGTTCGTATCGATGGAGCAGCTATCCGTGGTATGTGGTCCCGCCCGGCAAGCGGCCCGGCTGGATGCGGGTGGACCGGTTGCTGGGGGAGATGGGTATCCCCAAGGACAGTAAAGCCGGGCGTCGGGAATTTGAGCGGCGGATGGAGCAGCGGCTGGATCAGGAGAAACCTGGACAATACAAATCGTTACGGCGGGGATGGTGTTTTGGGGACAAAGCCTTTCGGAAGGAATTGCTGGGGCAAATGGCTGAACGGGTTGGGGAGAGTCATTACGGGGCGGAGCGGCAGGAATCGGGCGAAGAGAAGGCGGAGCAGATCGTGGCGGAGGAACTGAAACGTCGGAAATGGGAGGAAGCGGATCTGGTGAAGCGGCGCAAGGGTGATCCGGAGAAGGTAAAGATGGCGTTGCGGCTGAGGCGGGAAAGCATTATGACGTTGAAATGGATCGCGCAGCGGCTGCACATGGGAAGCTGGACACACGTGTCGAACTGTCTGGCGACGACAATGAAATGAAGGCCAAAGTGTCAATAGTGAGGACTGTAGAGCATTAAGCGTGATCTGGCGCTTGGACGAAACGTGGTTATCCGGCAGGCGGGTGAGTAGTTTGAGGTGTGATAGCAAACTCAAACCCAAACCTACAACCCACCGGAGAACCACTATGAAGATCATGGTCGGAATTGACCTGCACAGCAACAACGCCCTCTGCGGCCTCATGGA
>DAIRTX010000033.1:0-14938 GCA_036803685.1 Verrucomicrobiota bacterium
TGGATGATGACCTTCCAGTGCAAGGACGGCGGCTGGGCGGCGTTCGACAAGGATTGCACCAAAAACATCCTGGAAAAGGTCCCGTTCGCCGATCACAACGCCATGCTCGACCCCGAATGCGCCGACATCACCGCGCGCATCCTGGAATTGCTCGGCTACGAAGGCTGGAACCCGGACCATCACCAGATCCGCGACGCGCTGGATTACATCCGCGAGCAGCAGGAAGAGGACGGTTCCTGGTATGGCCGCTGGGGGGTGAATTACATCTATGGCACGTGGCAGGTGTTGCGCGGTTTGCGGGCGATGAACATTGACCTGAACCAGCCGTGGCTGCTCAAGGCGCGCACGTGGCTCGAAAGTGTCCAGCACGAGGACGGCGGCTGGGGCGAACGCTGCAACACCTATGACGATCCGGTTTTCAAAGGCCGCGGTCCAAGCACCGCGTCGCAAACCGCATGGGCCGTCATGGGTTTGTGCGCGTTCGACGACCCGGACAATTCCGCGCTCAAACGCGGCATCGAATATCTGATTCGCACGCAAAACGCGGACGGTTCCTGGACAGAAAACGAAATCACCGGCACCGGCTTTCCGAAGGTTTTCTACCTGAAATACGACATCTATCGCAACGCCTGGCCGCTGCTGGCCTTCGCCACGTATCGCAAAATCCTCGAACGCGCCCATGCCCGGCGCGAAGACGACCTCAACGGCCAGCCGTATCCAGGCATGAAGGGTGCGCCCGCCGCCGTGAAAGACGCCGGCCATAATTGACCCCTACGCCGCGGGCCTATCCAAACCCCGCGAAGCCGAAGGTGCGAAGCGCGATGACCGCCCGGAGGAACGTGACGTAGGCATCCGAATACGCCGCGCCTGCAAAAACCGGCAACTCAAACCGCTTTTGCAGCCCGGCCAGATAAACCGGCGAGCGCGTCAATCACTGGCTTTGTTGGCTAATTCCTTTTGCTTTGGTTCTCTGTGCGGTTTGCCGTGAACCATCCAGAATTCGAGCAAGTGGGCAAGCTCCGCTGCTTTCTTTTCGTCACCAGTGCGGCTGGTTTAGAAAATCTCTTTGTGGATTTTTCCCTGCAACTGTTCGATTTGACTGCCAAATTCCCGCCGCCCTTCATGCTCCAGCCGCTCGAAGTGGACGTAATCAAAAATCGGCGACACGACCGACAACCCGTTGTCGTCATCAGCGGACGCATCCTTTAACATCACTACGTTGTCGGAGATGAGTCTATCGGTGATGAGTGACAATATTACGAATCAAATTCTGCATTTATTTCCGCGTTTATCCATGTCCGTTTGCACGCAAAGTTGACAGGTTTGCCGCAGCCGACCATGCTCAACCGCGACAATGCTTGAGCAAACCGTCCAGATTGTTTCCAACGAGCGCGACAACGATTCTTATTTTCGCCTCGTGGTGCGCGCGCCGCAGATTGCCCCCCGGATCCAACCGGGACAGTTCGCCCATGTCCGCGTGTTGCCGATGAAGGACGCCTTGCTGCGACGGCCGTTCAGCATTTTCCAGGTCGAGGGTGATACCTTTTCCATTCTTTACAAAAGTGTCGGCAAGGGCACCGAGGTGCTCGCACGGATGCGTTCCGGCGGGGAACTCAGCGTGATTGCGCCGCTGGGCCACGGATTCACCGTGCCGAAACGCGGCGGCGAGACTCCCCTGCTCGTCGCGGGCGGCTATGGCATGGCCGCGATGTATCTGCTGGCGCAACGCTCGCCGCAGAAAGGCATCGTGTTCGTCGGCGGCCGGCGGCGCGTGGACATCCTGTGCGAGAAGGAATTTCAAGCGCTCGGCTGGGACGTGCGCGTGACGACGGAAGACGGCAGCCACGGCAAGAAAGGACTCGTGACGAAACCGCTGCAGGCCGAATTGAAACGCAGCACGGCTCGACGCAAGTTGTTTGCCTGCGGACCGACGGGAATGTTGAAAGCGGTTGGGGAAATTGCCGAAAAGTCCAAAGTGCAGGCGGAACTTTCGATGGACGAACACATGTGCTGCGGCGTCGGCGTCTGCCTGACGTGCGTGATCCCCATCAAAACCGGCGACGGCTGGGAATACCAGCGCACCTGCACCGAAGGCCCGGTGTTCGATTCGCACCGGGTCATGTGGGAGGCATCTGGATGAATTTACGATTTATGCGTGGGAAACATCGAACATCGAACGCCGAACGCCGAACGCCGAAGGGTGTTTTCATGCGCCTCTCATTCGATGTTCGATGTTCGATGTTCAGCGTTCGATGTTTGTCTCTGTTTTCCAATCTGGAGGTGCGTTCGTGAATTTGTCCGTTCAAATCGGCAAACTGACGTTGCAAAATCCGGTCATGGTTGCCTCCGGCACCTTCGGGTACGGCGTCGAATACGCGCAACTCCTCAACCTGAACCAGCTTGGCGCGGTCGTCGTGAAAGGCATCCGGCTGCATCCGGTTCGTGGCAATCCGACGCCGCGCACGGCTGAGGTCACCAGCGGTATGCTCAACGCCATCGGCTTGCAAGGACCGGGCGTGGATGGGTTCATAAAAAAATACTGGCCGTTCCTCAAAAAACTGAAGGTGCCCACCATCATCAACATCTGGGGCACGACGGTTGACGAATACACCGAGGTGGCACGGCGATTCGATACTTTGGGTGGCGTCGGCGCGCTGGAACTCAACGTCTCCTGCCCGAACATCAAGGAAGGCGGCGCGCAGTTCGGAACGGATATTAAATTGCTCAGCCGGGTGGTGGCCGCGTGCCGGAAGGTGACGGAGTTGCCGCTCATCACCAAGATGAGTCCGAACGTGGTAAGCATCGCGCCTTACGCCAAGGCGGCGGAAGATGCGGGCAGCGACGCGCTGGCAGTGACAAACAGTTATCCGGCGATGGCAATTGACATCGAGACGCGCCAGCCAAAGCTCGCGAACGTTACCGGCGGCCTGACCGGCCCGTGCCTCAAACCCATTGCCATCAAACTGGTCTGGGAGGCGGCGAAAATGGTGAAAATTCCGATCATCGGCATGGGCGGCATTCAGAACGCGGCGGACGCCATTGAATTCATGGTGGCCGGTGCGACGGCAGTGGCGGTGGGCACGGCGAATTTCTACGAACCGCAGACACCCTTGCAGGTGATTGCCGGCATCCGCGAGTTCATGCAACAGCGCGGCATCCAGGATGTGCGCGAAATCACCGGCAGCGTTCAAATTGCGCACTTGTAAGAGCACGGGACGATACAGGCACGGACGGCAAGCGGCGTGATGCTTTCCTCGCAGCCTGTTCTTATCCAAAGAGCAATTCGGGAACAACCGGCACGTTTGCTCTTGAAACACCAGCCAAGGCCGATTAGGCTTGGACGTTCATACGGTTTGAACGTCTGATGCTGGAAACTGACAATGAAAGAATGAAGAAACTGCTGTTGATTCCCCTGCTCCTCGTTTCGTGCTCCAAGAACGAACGGCCTGCAACGACTACCAAGAGCGGAGCCGAGGCCAAGGTTGTTGCCAAAACCGACGAAACAGGAAAACCAACTGAGAAGATTTTTTACAACTCGGACGGGTCGATTAACCATCGAACGATTTTTCAGACTGATCCGGCCGGCACAATCCGATCCGCCAAAACTCTGGATGGGGCTGGCAAGATCGAATGGACGGAGACTTACGCTTACGATTTCAGCACCAATCTGCTGGAAACCAGACGCACGCTGCCGGACGCGAACCTGATCCTGATCCACTATCGATTTTCGCCGGACGGACGGCCATCAGGCCGAATTGTAATCGGACCCGACGGCAAAGAGATTCCGCCCGACCAGCAGAAGAACTATCTGCGAGAGTAGCGGAGCGTCGTAGTCCCCGCCATCAGGCCGCGATGAGTCCGCCGCCATCGAACCACAATGTCACCGCCGCAAACGGAAGTATTTTTGCAGAGCTGAAAAATCCGTATTCGTATAGCAGCGCAACATGCATGGGACATCACTAAACGGCCCGAACACCGTCGGAGCCGATTGCAGCGTACCTGGTCCGCTCCATTCAATAACCATGCCTCCGGGGGCGATTTGCGAACGCAACATCGGCGGCACAAGCGCCAGCCCATGGTAGTAGCCTGAGGCAATGCTTGTGGGGTTCTTCACACTTGCGGGCACTTCTGTCTGAGCGAACGAATCATCCCCCCAAGCGCTGATTGAACCATCGGAACACATCGCCAGCGTGTGAAAGTCTCCGGCGGCGATGGCCACAACGTTGCTCAAGCCAGACGGCACATTGGTCTGCCCGTAACTGTTGTCGCCCCAGACAACCACCGTTCCATTGGAACACAACGCCACACTGTGCAAGTAACCGGCGGCGATGGCAGCCACGCTGTTGAGGAGTAGTGGTGGCGACGCCTGACCGCAAGCGTTGAATCCCCAACCTGCGACCGTCCCGTTGGCGCGCAAGGCGAGGTTATGATTGCGCCCGGCAGCGATAGCGCGAATGCCGGTCAAGCTGGTAGCGCCACTCACTTGTCCGAAAGAGTTGTCACCCCAGCAGACAATCGTTCCGGATGGAAGGAGTGCGACGCTGTGAGAATCTCCGGCAGCCACCGCCAAAACCGAAGCAGCCGATGTGGGGACATTCAGTTGTCCTGAATCATTTCGTCCCCAAGCGACCACGGAGCCACTTTCGGTAATCGCCAGGTTGTGGGCCGCTCCCGAAGCGATGGAAACGAAGCGAAAAGTGTTGGTGGAAGCGCTCGCCTGCCCATCCCCGTTGTACCCCCAAGCCACGAGCGTGCCGTCCCTACGTAGCGCCAAGCTGTGGTAATCGCCGCCAGAAACGGCAACCACCTCATCCAAATTGGTTGGCACGTCGCTTTGGCCGCCGGAATCGTCGCCCCAGCCAATGACCCACGCCGGCAAACGGAGAACGCTGACCCGCCCGGTGGATGAAACACTTCCGTATTGGTTAGCAATCGTCACGCGGTAATAACCCGACTGTGAGAGCTGAATGTTGGTGATGGTGAGCATTGGACCATTACCCGGAATCGTGCTTCCGTTGAATTGCCAGGAATACGTGAGCGTGCCGCTGCCAGCGGCGGCCACAGTCAGAATGACCGTTCCGTTGACGCTCACCACCTGGTTGGTCAGCGGCTGTTGAAAGAGGGGTGCCTGGAAGACGGTCACCTGCGCCACCACACTCGTCACAACGCCAAACTGGTTGGATGCGGTGACAAAATACGGGCCGGCTGACGCCATCGCGACCGGATTCAACGTGAGTTGGCGATTGGTTTGGTTGACCATCAGGTTGCTTTGGAAATACCACTGATACCGCAGCGGAGTGCTTCCGGTAGCCAGGCTGTTCAATGTTGTGCTGGATCCCTCCGGCACAGAAACCGAGGCAGGTTGTTGGACAAAAACCGGCGGAGCTGCAGTCACCACCACAGTGGCGACAAGACTGGTTGATATACCGGTGGTGTTGAAAGCGACCAAGGTATAAGCGCCACTGTCGGACACCTGCAAGTTCGTCATTGTCAGAGAGGTCTGGTAAGCGCCCGCCAACCCGATACCGTTTCGATACCACTGGTAGCCGATGGGTTCGGAACCACGGGCCAGCCCGTTGAGCGTAAGGTTGGTACCCACAGGCAACGAGGCGCCCACGGGTTGTGTAACAAAGTAGGGAACGACGGGTGTGACCGTGAGTGTCGCAGCCGGGCTGGTTACGGCACCGGCGCCATTCGTTATGATGACCTGATAACTACCCGCGTTCCATGATTGCACGTTGTTAAGGGTGTACTGCGATGAATTCGCTCCTGAAACCGGGATCCCGTTGAAGCGCCATTGATAGAACATTGGCTGGCTTCCCACGGCTGAAACGGTGAAAGTCACGTTGGACGATGCCGGCACGACCGCAGAGGCGGGGCCGGAAACCAGTATCGGCGCCGCCGGAAGCACTCGTACCAGCGCGATTGAGCTTGTGACGGAACCGGCGCTGTTCATCGCCACGGCGCGATACATCCCTTCATTGATTGCTTGGGCGTTGAGGATGGTGAGGGTGGAATTTGTGGCGTTGTTGAGGTTGGCACCTTCAAAAATCCATTGATAACTGAGCGGCGTCGTGCCGGCAGCCGCAACCGACAGGCTGAAGGGCTGACCCGCTAGAACGTTAGTGCCATGTGGCTGGGTCGTGATCGTAGGCGGAACGAGGACTGTCACGTGCGCAACCGTGCTGGTTACGGCGCCGAAAGGATTGCTCACTATCGCCCGATAATCTCCCTGTTGCGAGGGTTGAATCCCATTCATCGAAAGGAAATAATTGGTCGCTCCGGGCAGGTTTGTTCCCGTCATTGTCCACTGGTAGGTCAATGGCGCCAACCCCATGGCCGTCACGCTGAGATAGACGTTGCCACCAACTCCGATGGATGTGCTGGCCGCGAGTTGTTGAGTAATTGACGGCGCTCGGATGGCCGACAGCGGAATGCTTTCAATCCGGTGCGTGGCGCTGTTGAAGTACCAAAGCCGCTGGTCCAGACGGTCCACGGCCATAACGGAGGTTGTGACCGGCAGGTTGAAAATTAGTTGTTTGGTTGCGGTGTCATAGGCTTGATAATCGCCGAAAGCAACCGAGCCGTTGGTGGAACAGGCGTAAATTTCAGGGCCGATCACGCCCATGTCCACCAGATTCGCGTCATACATCGCGGCTGTCCAAAACAGCCGGGAACCGTCCCTGCTCATGACCAGATTGCGGGAGCCATAACCGTTATGCTTCCCGGCGCCGGCCACGGAAACGAAGCTGTTATTACCGATATCGTACTTGGTGATACCCGCGCCGGAACTGTTATTATCCACATGGTAGTAATAGCGTCCGCTGGGGTCGGTCTCACCATCGCCTTCGCGAACGAATCCCGTTGCAACGGTGGACCCGTCGGTAGAGTTGATCAAGCTGATGGTGATCCACTGGTCTTCGCCTTCGATGACGATCTGGCCGGTGAGGCCCGCATTTATCTTGTACACGTCGGTACCCAGCGTAAGCGGGGCAAGTTCAGTCCTCGTAACCAAATCCACAACCCGCGTCTGGTTGTGTTGCCAGTTCGACACATAAAGCCGGTCCTCCCGTGGATGCACTGTCAGATCGGTCGGATTAATGCCGATGGGGATGACTTTTTCCACGACACCGGTGTCGGTGTTAAGGAACAACAGGAACGCGTCGTCGAAACTTCCACTGCCGGGATGGAGCACGTAGATGTAATTTCGGTTGGGATCGACCGCGATTTTGGAGGCGTTCAGGTCGAATAACTGGATGATGACAGGAAGCTGCAAAGTGACGCCGTTTGCGGTGAAGGCGAGTTGGTTCGTGTAGTAACCGGCCGTCAGGTTCGTGGTGTTGAAGTTCAGTGTGACGGACGACGGCGTGGTGCCATTGGTGGCGGAGGCCGACACCCACGGCTGGGCGACGCTCATGCTCCAGGATGTGGGCAAAGGCGCGCTCAGTGAAATCATTTGCGGAAGGATGGGCAAACCAACCATGCCTTTAAGTGATAACACTTGCGGCGTGACCGTCAGGGCAGACACGGTGAACGACCAGACCGTGCCAGTGGTTATTGTGGAGAAGCCGACAGAGTCTACGCGCCAGTAATACGTCGAGCCGGGGGTCACCGGACCAGGAAGAGCAAACGTATTGCTGGAGGTCGTCCCCAGGTAAAGAGCGGAATTCGTGTTGGCGGCAGCCACTGCCGCCTGGTTGGTTCCCAAAAAGACGCGATAACTCAGCGCCAACGGACTAAGCGTCCAGGAAACCTGCGCCAGCGGCGGATTGATGATCGCGCCATTGGCAGGGTTGGGATTCAAGCCCGGTCCCGGCACGCTGGCGATTGAACTCATCGGGATGACCACGATTTGCGCCGTCGTGCCGTTGTAAAGGAACACTTTCTGCTGGTCGCCCGACACCGCCAGAATGCTCGTCGAAAAAGGCCACGTGTAGAGTGACTGGCCGTTATGCGAGTTGAAGACGTGCTGACTCCCCAAGGCCAGGTCACCGTGAGCAGTGGTGGCGTAAGTCTCTTCCCCCAGGTTGGCGAGCTCGTTCAGGTTGTCATCATAGACGTATCCGCGCCAAAAGAGCCGCGTCCCGTCCGGGGCCATTACAAGATTCCGTGAGCCGTAGGGATGACCGTTGCCGCCGGCGATACCAACCAAGGTATTGTTGGTAAACAACGATTTGCTCAGTCCGGCCGCTGAACTGTTGTTGTCGCAATGATAGTAGAACCTGCCGTCGGGAGACGTCTCTGCGTCGCCTTCTCGCACATAACTCAACTGAAGCACGTTGGTGTCATGGCCGGTGGTATCAACAAGGTAAATTCCCACCCATTGGTTCCAGTCCTCCATAAATACGAAGCCTGGTGGGCCGGCATTCACGCGATCCAAGCCGTAGTGATCCAGGATTGGGATGGAAGGCAACTCGGTCTGGGTTTTGAGGTCCACGACTCGCAGGTATCCAGAACACCAATCCACGACGTAAAGACGGTCTTCGCCATAGTGGATGGTCAAATCCCGCGGATCGGACGAGATGGAAAGAACGTTCTCGATTTTTTCGGTCTCGGTATTGATGAAAAGCAACTGCCCCTTTTGCCCCGTCAGTTGGGGAGGTTGTACGGCGTAGATGTAAGGCCTCTGATAATCGGTCACCATTTTGGTGATGTTGAGCGGCTTTATATCGAGTGTCACCGACACTTGCACAGTGAACGTCCCGTTGGTGATGTCAATGCGATTGGTGTAAAGACCCGCAGCCAAGCCCGCTGTGTTGAATGACACGGCCAGTGTCGATGGTGACGTGCCGTGGTTGGTGCTGAGCGCAAGCCAGTTGTCGCCGGCAACCCTGGCAGACCAAGCAAGCGGGACGGCACTCGTGAGGGTCAAAGAAGTAGGTGCAGGATTGAAACCGGCGATGGCTCCCATATTGATCTGCGCCGGCGCCACCGCGAG
Source organism: Verrucomicrobiota bacterium (assembly GCA_036803685.1). Taxonomy (GTDB): domain Bacteria; phylum Verrucomicrobiota; class Verrucomicrobiia; order Limisphaerales; family UBA11358; genus UBA11358. The sequence continues at coordinate 8,939 of DAIRTX010000033.1, forward strand.
CTGCGATACCGTAAACGACCAGACGGGGCCTGCGTTGGTGATACTGAAACCCACCACATCCACCCGCCAATAATATCTCGCGCCGGGCGAAAGTGTCTGTGCCAATGTTTGGCCTGGAATTGGAGTACGCCCAAGATATTGCGCGGAAGCGGGGGTTGCCGAACTCACCTGCGTCTGGTTGGTGCCGAAGTAAACGTCATAAGCCAGCGCAATCGGAGATATCGTCCACACGAGATTTGTCGGAGGCAACCCCACCACGGCGCCGTCCGCCGGCGTTGGCACAATCGCCGGACCATTCACGGGCGCAATACTGCTCATGTCGTAAACAAACAAATCGCTGGTGCTCGTCCGATACCGGAACAGCTTCTTTTGGTCTCCAGACAACGTCTGCACCGTAGTCGAGAACGGTAGATTGGTGATTAACATTCCCGTCTGGGCGTTAAAAACTTGATTGGGCCCAAAGGCGACCGAACCATCTAGCGCAATGGCAAAAATGTTGTCGGCAAATTGAGCCAACAGGATGGTGACATTTGTGGCCGAAACCTTCTGCACCTTATTAAAAACCCATCGTTCCGCTGCATCCAAAAAAATGGGGGTGTTTAGCGGGTCGCGGCTTTGTGACGGGCCGGTTGCGGTCGTCGTCAATGAATTGGTTCCCACCGCAAGACTGGCTATGGCCGAGTTCGCGTAGCCAGCGCTCCATCCATATTGTTGCCAGATATAGAGAGTATCGCCGCTCCGATTCATCACCATTCCACCAGCACCCATACTCTGGTTGCCTCCGGTGTCCAAGACCATCATATTCGTCCCGGCGTTATAATCAAAAGAATAGATCTCCGGACCCCAAGCTCCATCAGTGTAGTAAATCATGCCCGATGGGCTTACGACCAGATACAGTGGATTGGACAGGCTGTAGGTTCTGGGGGTGGAAATGGTTTTCTCCGCCACTACGCTGAATGTATCCAGATTGACCTTGGAAATCGTCCGGCTCCCCGCGTTGATCACGTACAACGCATCGCCAGCAGGGGTAATCACCATGTCCGTTGGGTTAATGCCCACTGTGATTTCTGAAACGGTCGAACCATTGGTGGCGTTTAACGCCAGGAGAGTGCCATTGTTGGTTCCGGACGATTGATTGAGCGCATAGACACGCGGCCGCAAGTAATCGGGAACCAACTTGACCAGAACCCGTCCGGGAAGCCAATTCGTTACTTGGCTGATACCGGTGGATACAGTGCCAAAAGAAATGCAAAGTGAAAGCGCGATAATGGTCGGTTTCATAATGGTCGGTTAAATGTCGTTTGATTTCCTGCCGACATGTAAGCGCATGATAATAGTCCCTCTCTCTGTGTCAATCATCAAAAATGCGCACTTATGTGTCAAATTGAATGACACCCTGCCTTCACTTGGTTGCCCACCGACACGCTACTCACCGACCCGATCAGAGATGCAACATCGTGCCCTTCGCTAGGGCGGCGACGTGCTGGCGGTGACGAACAGTTACCCGGCCATGGCGATTGATATCGAGACGCGCAAACCGAAGCTGGCGAACGTGACGGGTGGCCTGACCGGTCCGTGCATCAAACCCATTGCCATCAAACTGGTTTGGGAAGCAGCGAAAGCGGTGAAGATTCCCATCATCGGCATGGGCGGCATCCAGAACGCGGCGGATGCGATTGAGTTTCTGATGGCGGGCGCGACGGCGGTGGCCGTGGGCACGGCGAATTTCTATGAACCGCAGACGGCGTTGCAGGTAATCGTTGGCATTCGCGAGTTCATGCAACGGCGCGGCATCAAGGACGTGCGTGAAATCACCGGCAGCGCGCAGACGACGAAGTAAGTCGGCTCAGTAAAATTTACGCCAGAACGTGTTTTCAAAAACAGCGCCGTAGGCGCGACATATTCCGTCTTGTTGGAGTTCACGCTTCAGCGTGTCCGCCACCCGCACAAGCTAAAGCTTGAACTCCAACTTCCCGACGATGCCGCGCCTATGGCACTGGACACGGCAAACCCATTTTGAAAATATGCCCTAATCTTTATGTTCGAGCATCGTTCAAAACCGTTGTTGCCACGCCGGGCATTTTACGCACGACTCGCCCGGAGCGCGTGCATTGGTCTGTTGGTCATCGCGCTTGCACTCGGCATCGGGATGATCGGTTACCGGGCCTTCGAACCCATGTCGTGGGTGGACGCCTTCGTCAATGCGGCGATGATTTTGTCCGGGATGGGGCCGGTGTCGTTGCTGCAAACCGACGGTGGAAAAATTTTCGCCGGTTGCTATGCGCTGTTTAGCGGCCTGGCGTTCCTCACAAGTCTCGGAATCGTTTTTGCACCGGCCTTCCACCGGTTCCTCCACAAGTTCCATGTGGAAGAATCGAAACGCGCGGACAAAACGGGCGGGTGACACCTCATCGCTTATTTGGCAGGGCCGTGCTGCCGCGCGGCCTTCAATCATGGCGGCGCAGCTCCGATAGATCGCGAGCAGGCTACGCCGCCCTGCCTTTGCCTCGTTTCTGTTTTGCGCTTCCCGCGCGACGCGCTATCCTTCGTCATGCTTTGGGCATTTGCCAAATATCACGCGCTGGGCAATGACTACATCGTCATTGACCCGAAAAACCTGCCGTCGCCGCTCACGACCGCGCAGGTCAAAACGATTTGCCATCGCAATTTCGGCATCGGCTCGGACGGCATTTTACTCGGTCCCCTGCCCTCCAAAAAAGCGAAGTTCGCACTCCGCATTTTCAATCCCGACGGCAGCGAGGCCGAGAAAAGCGGCAACGGTCTGCGGATCTTCTCGCGTTACCTGTGGGACAAGAAACTGGTCGGCAAGGACGAGTTCGCCCTCGAAACGCCCGGCGGCCTCGTGCAAGCCGAGGTGATGGACCGCGGCAAAACCGTGCGCGTCGAAATGGGCAAGGTCAGTTTCTGGAGCAACGACATTCCCGTGACCGGTCCGCGCCGCGAAGTTATCAACGAGCCGATTCACCTGCGCGGACAGCGATTCAACTTTTGCGCGGCCACCGTGGGCAATCCGCATTGCGTGCTGCTGCTGCCGAAAATCAGCGCCGATCTGGCGAAACAAATTGGCCCGCTGCTGGAAACGCATCTGCGTTTTCCCAACCGCACCAACGTGCAATTCATGAAGGTGCTCGACCGGCGGAACATCCAGATTGAAATCTGGGAGCGCGGCGCGGGTTACACGCTGGCGAGCGGCAGCAGCAGCAGCGCGGCGGCGGCGGTGGCGCACCGGCTCGGCCTGTGCGACCGCGAGATTTCCGTCCACATGCCCGGCGGGAAAATTGAAATCAAGATCGGCGACGGTTACGCGATTGAAATGACCGGCCCGGTGACGAAGGTGTCCGATGGAGTCATTGCCAGGGAAATGTTCACCTCTTCCGTCGTGGCTGGATGACACACGGCCTGAACTGGCGGCAGCTTTTGGACTGCGCTGGCAGAGCGCAGCGGCGACAGCGCTTTTGTGGGGATAACCAAGGCAGCGGCCTAATCCAAAGCGGCGTGGCGCTCCGCTTCCCGCCGCAGTCCAAAACGCGAAATTTCGTTCCGGAAAATTCTCTCCCCGGCCCTTTTTTCCACGCGGCAAAGAAGCGACGGTATCACCGCGTTTCCAATTGGGCTGTCTGAAACCACTTGTCATCCGCCAGCACAACCGAGGTTTCAACCTGACGATCGGGAATTGACCAGTACTTTTTGAGCAGCCGATCCTTTTCCGCCGGGGTTACCTTCCGAAAGCCGTGTTTCTCATAGAAGGCAACGGCCCAAATTGCCGCCGCCCAGGTTCCAATCAAAATCGGCCGGGTCGTCGAGGCGCGCAGATGCTTCAACAAGTTGCCGCCGATGCCCTGATTCCGGAAGACCGTGCGCACATAAGCGTGCCGGATTAGCGTGACATCCTGGACGGGTTGAATTCCCATCACCCCGCCCAGTTTTCCGTCCAGCTCCATTCCCCAGAAAACCACACCCCTTTCCATCTGCTCCTTCAGTTCGGCAAGCGACATGCAGGGTTCGTGCCAGCGGTCTTCGGGAATGACACCCTGGTAGGCTCGGGCGGCATCGTTGATGATTTCCCAAATCACCCCAAACTCGTCAGAGCGACATGGGCGTATCATCCTATTTTTCTTTGCCGTCACGGCTCAACCAATTACTCGACGGGCACTCCGAACGCACTGGATGCCGATTGGATGGCATTATTTTTTTCGGTCTGTTCCAGTTCCGCCCGTTTCCGGATGTCCTCTTGGGCCAGCCGCACCGCATTCTCAGCCGCATTCAAAAGGTCGTTGACGTTCCTGGCCAGCTCCGGCGTGAATGCGGGATGAATCACAACCAGACATCCTTCGGTCAGTTCCACCCCCACACCTTTTAACACCAACGACTGTTGTAACAATCGCCGGATCTGTTCAAACACCGGAGCGTCAATCTCCGGTTCCGTGCGAAAAGCGATTTTGCGTTTGTCGGACAATTCCTTGTTAATGGATTTTATTTTCATAATCGTGCGAATGCGACTTAATGGAGCAAGCATGAACCACGCCAGGTTGTTGACACAAGAACTAACATGAGTGCTCTCGGAAAACTAAGAAGTTGGGAGTCGGAAGCCGGATGACTCCCGGTCATTTGGCCGGCTGAAATTTGCCGCGCAGAATGTGGATGAGGGCCTTGACGGTGAGTTCGATGAAGAGAAACGGCTTGGCGATGAAGTCGTTGCCACCAGCCATCATGGATTTGGTGCGGTTGTTAAAGTCGTCGAGGCGGGTGACAAAGACAACGGGGGTTTTCTTGTGCATCGGCAGGCGGCGCAGCTTGTTGCAGAGTTCGTAACCGGTCATGCCCGGCATGTCCACGTCGAGAAGCACGAGGTCAAATTGATTTTCGGAAAGCAGTTTGAAGGCGGCGTTCGGGTCTTCGACGCTGACGGACTGGAGCTGCGCTTTTTCGAGCGCGTAAATGATGGCGCGGCGGGAAATGACCTCGTCGTCCACGACCAGAATGCTGGCGGGGGGGATTTCCTGTTCTTCGGGCCGGGTGCCGTGTTCAAACAGGAAGCCGAGAAAATCCACCGCGGCGGCGACGGTGTGCAGGGTTGAGGAGTTGATGTTTTTCGGTTTTTCGTGAAGTTCCTTGAGCAAGGCCTCGAGCGCGGCGGCCAGGTGTGCGATTTGGACGAGGCCGGCGATGCCGGCGTTGCCGTTGACCGCGTGGACGCGGCGGTAGAGTTCGTGGATGTGTTTGAGCCGCGCCACTTCGGTGTCGGACTTGATGAGGCTTTGCAAACCGGCGCGCATGACGGTGAGCGTGGCGGGCAGGCTGGCAATGAATGTTTCCCGGAATTCGACCTGAAATTCGGCATCAGTCTCGCTGGTAAACTTGGCGGGTTTGGTTGCCAACGCGCCTTCAGTCTTCGGACGGGCAGGCGAAACCGCGACGACGACGCCGATGGTGCGGCGTATCAGCTCGAACAGTTCCTTGGGCGGACAGTTGATTTTGGAGACACATTTCGTCGCGCCGGCCTTCCACGCATCCTGAATCAGGTTGGTCAAATAGGTGTTGGAAAAAACAATGATCGGCAGTTTGGAAAAGTCCGCTTCGCTGCGAATTTCCTTGATGACTTCGACGCCTGACATTTTGGGCAGTACGAGGTCAAGCACGATGGCATCAGGCTGGAACGTGCGCATCACCTTCAGGCCCGTCTCGCCGTCAAGCGCGACCTCGGCCTGATAACCTTCCACGACGAGTTTGTTTCGATAAACATTCGCAACAATCTGGTCATCTTCGATGATGAGAATTTTTTTCATGAATGAGCAGCGTCCGGCGGCGGCGCGGCGGAATTTAACTGCGCCGCCAGAAAATTTTGAATGAGTTTGAATTCGCGCGCGGCATCTTCGTAAACCTGCGCGGCGGTGGTCAGCGCGCCGGAAGCGCCTTGCTTTTCCAATTCACGGAGCAGCGGCACGAACCGCGTCATGCCCAGCGTGGCGCTCGCGCCCG
>DAIRTX010000033.1:15038-36333 GCA_036803685.1 Verrucomicrobiota bacterium
AATTCACGGAGCAGCGGCACGAACCGCGTCATGCCCAGCGTGGCGCTCGCGCCCGAGCAACTGTGCGCCACGCGGCGGACGTCGTCGGCTTTGTTCGCGCGCACGGCGGCTTCCAGTTGCGCCAATTGCTGGGTGGTCTGCTTGAGAAACAAGTCAACCAATTCGCGTATGCTGTCCGCGTTGCCCTCGGTTAAATCGTTCAAGCGGTCCACCTCCACTGGCAGTTCTTCAACGGCGGGCGCGGGCGCGTCGGCTTTGGGTGAGGGCGCAGTTGGTGCCGCCGGAGTCATTTCGTCTTTAATGATGGGGAGGGTTTTCATAAATGAACAGTGGCTGGCGGCGGCGCGGTGGAATTTAACTGCGCCGCCAGAAAATTTTGAATGAGTTTGAATTCGCGCGCGGTATCTTCGTAAACCTGCGTGGCGGTGATCAGCGTGCCGGAGGCGCCTTGTCTTTCCAATTTACGGAGCAGCGGCACGAACCGCGTCATGCCCAGCGTGGCGCTCGCGCCCGCGCAACTGTGCGCCACGCGGCGGACGTCTTCGGCTTTGTTCGCGCGCACGGCGGCTTCCAACTGCTCCAATTGCTGGGTGGTCTGCTTGAGAAACAAGTCAACCAATTCGCGCAGACTGTCCGCGTTGCCGTCGGTCAAATCGTTCAAGATGTCCATCTCCACCGGCGGTTCTTCAACGGCAGGCGCGGGCACGGGCGCATCGGCTTTGGGCGCCGGCGCGGCCGGTGCCGCCGGAGTCGCTTGCGGACCCCAGCGTTCGACGACGGCGCGAACGTCCTTTGGGCGGATCGGTTTGGCGAGATAATCATCCATGCCGGCGGCGAGGCATTTTTCACGGTCGCCTTGCATCGCCTGCGCGGTCATGGCGACAATGACGATGCTGGAATGGTAGTTGGTCGCGCCGGCCTTCTGTCGTTCACGAATGGCGCGCGTGGCCTCCAAACCGTCCATTTCCGGCATCATTACGTCCATAAAAATTAAGTTATATGGCTCTCGATCCAGCGCGTCGAGCGCTTCGCGTCCGTTCGCGGCGAGACCCGGCTGATAACCGAGTAGCTGCAAAATGTGCGCGGCAACCTTTTGGTTTATGGCGTTGTCGTCGCACAAAAGGATGCTCAAGGGCAATCGCTCGGTGAGGAGTTGCTCTGGTTTCGATGTCGGTTGCTGGCGCGCGGCGGCTTTCGGACTGAGCCGGGCGCGAACGAGCACTTCGCAAAACTGCGCTGGTTTGACGGGTTTGTTGACCGTGTGGGCGAACACGATGTGCGTGCTGCCGGGCGCATCCGAGTGCAGGCCCAACGGCATGAGCAGCACCAGCGGCATCATCGCCGCGCCGGGCAATTTGTGAATTTCCATGGCCAGCGCGAGGCCGTCCATGCCGGGCATTTGCAAATCCAGAACGCCCAGATCGTATTGTTCACCCTTTTTAAGCCATTCGAGGGCCTGCTGCGGACTTTCGGCGCTGTACGGAACCATTCCCCATTTGGCCACCTGCTCGGCAACCACACGGCGGACAGTGGCGTTGTCGTCCACAATCAAAAGCCGCAAATCAGCGAGTTTGGTTTGAGGTCCCGCCAGGGCAAACGGCGCCGACTGCGTTTCGGCCTGAAAATTGATGGTGAAATGGAACGTCGAGCCCGCGCCGGGCGAACTCTCGGCCCACATTTTGCCGCCCATCAATTCGACGAGTTGTTTGCTGATGGCCAGACCCAGGCCCGTGCCGCCATAGTGCCGCGCGGTCGAGGCATCCCCCTGCGAGAATGGTTTGAACAACCGCTCCACCCGTTCAGGTTGAATGCCAATGCCCGTGTCGCGCACGGAAAAATTCAGGTGCAGCAGCGAATTGTTCTGCGCCTCATCCGGTTTCATCGAGAGCAATTTGACCTGAACGAGCACGTCGCCTTTTTCAGTGAACTTGATGGCGTTGCTCAAGAGATTGGCGAGCACCTGCCCCAACCGCAGTGAATCGCCTTCGACGGTAACCGGAATCCCATCGTCCATCTGATACGCAAGATCGAGATTTTTTCCAAAGGCGCGCGCGGCCTGCAGGTCGAGCGCATCCTCCACGCAGATGCGCAAGTTGAATGGCCGCGAGTCCAGTTCCAGTTTCCCCGCTTCGATTTTGGAAAAGTCAAGAATGTCGTTGACGATGGCCAGCACCGATTCACTGCTGGTATGAATCGTTTCGAGGTGGCTGCGCTGCTCGGCGGTCAGCGGCGTCTCGAGGAGCAGGCTGACCATGGCGATGACGCCGTTCATCGGCGTGCGAATCTCGTGGCTCATGGTCGCAAGAAAATCGGATTTGGCGCGCACGGCCGCCTCGGCGGCGAGACGGGCCTCGGTCAAATTGTCGTTGTGCCGGCCCAAGTCATCGTGCCGGCGCTTCGTTTCCAGATGGGCGCGCAAACGCGCGCGAAATACCAGGGCTTCAAACGGCTTGCCCATGCAATCGCACACACCAAGGTCGTACGCGCGCAATTTGTCCACCGTGTTATCCTCAGCGGTAAGCGCGGTGACGAGCGTGAAGGTTGCCGGCGGACTTTCCTGGAGCTGGCGCAGGAATTCAAAGCCTTCCTCATTTGACGACACCAAATCAACCAGCACCAGATCGACCGGACTGGCGCGAAGAAATTGAAGCGCTTCAACGGCACGGCGTTCCAAGGCGAAGGCGATGTTGTCCGCATGCAACACACTGGACAACGTCGCCAATAGTTTTGGGTCGTTGCTGACCAACAGGATCTGGAATGCCGGCTGACTCATGTTTCAAATGTCAACATTTTTCAGGAAAGGCAGCATGAATCGTTCCTTAGTAGACAAGATTCCCCTCATTTAGCCAATCCGATTTTTAATGTGAAAAACCCCTGGTTTGGAAAGAAACATTGCTGGCGCGCGCCGGTGGCGATAAACTTCCGCCATGCTCCAAACGGTGCTCAACGCCGACCCCGTGAGTGACGCGACCTCTTTTCGCGACATGCACCTCACCGCGTATCGCTTCATGCTGCTGGCGCGCATGTTGGACGACAAATGCGCCGGCCTCTACCGCGCCGGCAAAATTCATGGTGGCGTTTTTATTGGCCGCGGGCAGGAAGCATTGAGCGTTGCCATCGGTTTGTCGCTGAAAAAGAGTGACGTGTTCGCCCCGCTGATCCGCGACACGGCAGGACGGCTGGCGTTTGGCGAACCGGTGGTTGACGCCTTGCGGACGTATCTGGGTTCCGTGCTCGGCCCGATGCGTGGCCGCGACGGCAACGTTCATCGCGGCCGGCCAAAGGAAGGCTATTTGCCGATGATCAGCCATCTCGGCGCGATGATTTCCGTCGTGAACGGCACGTTGTTCGCCCGCCGCATGAAAGGCGTCACCGGCATGGTTGGCGCGACGTGCATTGGTGACGGCGCGACTTCCACCGGCGCAGTTCACGAAGCGATCAACCAGGCCGCGGTCGAGAAACTGCCGCTCGTTTTGATTGTGGCGGACAACCAATACGCATACTCAACGCCCACTTCGCGCCAATTTGCCTGCCGCGACCTGGCAGACCGGGCCGCCGGTTACGGCGTGGATTCCCATTCCGTGGACGGCACGGATTTGTCCGCGTGCCTGAAGGTGGTGGGTGACGCCGTGGCGCGCGCCCGCGCCGGTCGCGGCCCGCAAATGGTCGTCGCCACGCTGCTCCGGCTTTGCGGTCACGGCGAACACGACGACGCCAGTTACATTGATCCGAAATTAAAGGCGTCGCCGGTCGGGCGCGATTGTTTGAAAGTCGCCGAGGAACATCTGCTCCGCCAAAAATGGGCGGACACCGGGGCGCTGGCCGTGCTGCGCGGCGAAATTGTCCGCGAAATCGAGGAAGCCGTCGCCCAAGTCCAACGCGAACCCACGCCCGATCCGTTTACCGAGGACTGGCGCGCGCTTTCAACCGGACATTTGAACGAGGGGCAAGAGAAATGAACCATGAATGAAGAATGAAGAATTAAAAAACACTGCCACGTTGCACGCAGGATTTGTTTCTTCATTCTTCATTCTGCCTTCGACATTTTCCCGGCCATGAGCATCACGTATCTCGAAGCCATCCGCGAAGCGCAGGCTCACGCACTGCGCGACGACCCGCGCGTGTTCATTTACGGTCAGGACGTCGGCGCGTTCGGCGGCGCGTTCAAGGCCACGAAAAATCTGGCGAAGGAATTTCCCGGTCGCGTGATTGATGCGCCCATCAGCGAGGATGCGATGGTCGGTCTGGCCGTTGGTGCGGCGATTGAAGGCATGAGGCCGATCATCGAAATGCAGTTCGCGGATTTTTCCACCGTCGGTTTCAACCAGATTGTCAACCAGGCCGCGACGCTTTTCTGGCGCACGAACGTGCCGTGCCCGATCACCGTGCGGTTGCCCTTCGGCGGCACGTCCGGCAGCGGACCGTTTCACAGCCAGAGTCTGGAGACGATTTACGCGCACTATCCCGGCCTGGTGGTGATGACGCCGGCGACCGTTGAAGATGCTTACAGCATGTTGCTCGAAGCGGTGGCGATTGACGACCCGGTGATTTTTTGCGAGCACAAATTTCTTTACTACCACCTCAAGGCCGAAAAATTACCGAGCGAAGCACTGCCCGTCGGCAAAGCCCGCATCGCGCGTGAAGGCCGCGACATGACCATCGTTGCCTACAGCGCCATGGTGCATGAAGCGCTCGAAGCCGCCGCCGAACTCGTCCCTGAAGGCTGGGAAATTGAAGTTGTGGATTTGCGTTCGGTGAAACCGCTCGACACGGACACCGTGATGGCCAGCGTCGCGCGCACGGGGCGTTTGCTTTGCGTGGGTGAAGCCTGGCCGTGGGGAGGAGTGACGGCGGAAGTCATCGCCCGGGTCACGAGCGAAGGATTTGGTTTGCTCGACGTGCCGCCGCAACGGCTCAACGCCAAGGACACGCCGGTGCCGTATCATCCCAATTTGTGGACCGCGCACCGTCCCACCGCGCGCGCCGTCGCCGCCGCCGCGCGAAAACTTTTACGACTGTGAAATTGAAGAAAATGAAATATTGGAGTGATGGAGCAATGGAGTGCTGGTATTGGCGGGCAAACCATACTCCAGCACCCCAACCCTCCAACCTCCCATCCTGATCCCATGCCGCGAATTCCCATCATCATGCCACAACTGGGCGAGTCCATCGCCGAGGCCAACATCATCAACTTCCTCGTCAAGCCCGGCGACACCGTTGAAGCCGACCAGGATTTGATCGAAGTCGAGACCAACAAGGCCGGCATGGCCGTCACGTCGCCCTGCCGCGGGCGCATTGAAAAATTCACCGTGCAACTGAACGAAAGCTATCCCGTCGGCGCGGTGCTCGGACACATCGAGGCGACGAAGGAGGAAGCATCGCGATTGGGGCTTGACGTTCCGGCGCCGGCGAAAACCGGCGACACCGACCGCATTTCCGCGCCGGACGCGAACGGTGGCAAGAACCGCGTTCAACCGACGGTGCGGGGATTGCCCGTGCCGGCGAACGCGGCGGGCGCGAGTTATCTTTCGCCGCGGCTCAAGGCGCGCATGAACGAACTCGGCTTGCATGCCGCCGATCTCGCGGGCGTGGCAGGCAGCGGCGCGGCGGGCCGGGTAACCGTTGAGGATTTTGAAAGATTCATCGCGCATCTCGAAAAGCAGAAGATAACCCCGGCGTCATCCATGCGTGTGGCGGTGGCCGACGCCATGCGGCGCAGTTGGACGCGGCCCCTGGCCCACGTCGGTCTGCCGGTCTGTCTCGATCCGCTTTTTGCCTATCGCAAAGTCACCCGGCCAAAACCCGGGCCGGCGCTTTGCGGCTTGCGCGCGCTGGCGGTAGCGCTGGCGGAAAACAGCGCTCCCGCAGGCCGGCTGGTGGGAAATAAAATTGTGCATCCCTCTTCGATTGACATCGCGTTCGCAGTCGAAGCGGAGGAAGGCGTGCTGGTTCCCGTCATTCGCCACGCGGACAAACGGTCGCTGAAGGATTTGATCGAGCCTTACAACGAACTGGTCGAACTGGCGCGGCAACGCAAGCTGCCGCCGGAAGTGACGGGCGGTTCCATTGCCACCGTGACGAATTTCGGCACGTTCGGACTGACTTGGGCCACGCCCATCCCGTTGCCGGAACAATCGCTGGTGCTCGGCATCGGCGCAGCCCGGCGCGTACCCAGTTGGGACGCGGGCAAAGACCGGTTCGTGCCGGTGATGGAAGCGAACCTCACGTTGAGCTTCGATCATCGCGTGATTGACGGCGGCGCGGCCGGGCGGTTGCTCATGCGCATCGCGGATTTGATAACGCACCCGGAACAGTTGTGATGGGAGGGCTGGCATTTTGCCGGCCCATTTTTTTATTTGGGAACGGCGACACGCCGTCCCTCCCAATTTCTAATTATTCTCCGTCTTGAACGTCGCGACGATGGGCCGGTGGTCTGAACCGACGCCCCAATTGGGCACCCTTAAAATGTAGGTTTCGTTTTTCAGCCAATCCCGCGCCATGGCCGGACTGAGCAAAATGTAATCCACGCGGCTGTAGGTGTCCTCCTTGCCGTAGTAATGCGTCCAGGTGACGTTGCGCGGCTCGAAGGCGGGCACCGGATTCGTTGCGGTGTCGCCATTGCGCTCGGCGGGGCGCGTATCGATCAGCTTGAACTTGCCGCGCCCAATGACGGCCTTGGTGGAACCGGAATCCTTCACGTCGTTGAAATCACCGAGCACGATCAATTTCGCGTCCGGGTCGGTCTTAAAATGTTCATCCACAATGCCGCGCAGGACTTTCGCTTCTTCGAGACGCAATTGGGCCTCGTCGGCTTCGGGCACAGGCCGGCGCGATTTCAAATGCGTGGCGATGAGCGTGACAGTGAAATTCGTCGCCACCCGGATGTCCACCTCGGCAAAACCGCGGCTGACGGAAAAACGGCGGCCATCGAGCAGGAAGCTGTCATTCGTGTGCGGGTGGCGGGTGGCAATGGGCAGCTTGCTCAACACGGCGACGTGAATGTTCGTGTCCCAGCCCTGCACGTGTTCCCAGTAAGGAAAATCCAGCCCTTTGGCTTTGAGTGAATCGCGCAATTCCATGAGGGCATTGGTGCTGCCCATCTCTTCAAGTGCGATGACGTCGGGATTCAGGGCGCGGATGCTTTCGCAGACCTTGGCTTTGGCCCTGGCGGACTTCACGAACTTGCGCGATTCGGTCGGCTGGTCGAGATAATTTTCCACATTGTAGGTGGCAACGCGAAATGTTTCGGCGGCAAAGGAAACCGAACAAAACAACGCGAACGTCAGACTGACGAACGGAAATGAAAAACGTTTGAGCATGGATTGGTTTGGGCAAAGTTAAACTTTCATTTTTGCTTGTCCAGATGCGTTTTGTTTTTCACGAGAGAACACTTTTGCCAAATTCAGCAAAGCTGCCATTGTTTTCTGTGTCTCGAAGCAATAATGGCATCTTGACGTCCATTGACCCCAGGATAATCTTCCCCACATGTGCATACCAACAAGCACCGATTCCCACCTTTTTGCATGACGTTAGTAGCAAGTTCTTTGACCCAGGTTTCGCGAAAGGTTTCGGCAAAGCATTGCCAGCAGACTTTGCTCGCCTTCTTTCTCGCGGCCTTTACGATTTCGTGTGATGAGAAGCACTAATCGCAAAATGTGGAGTCAAGGCCGAAGCGTTTCCAGACCGTTACCATCAACAATATCGAGCCTCGGCGCGATGTTGCCGGGGAGATTATTGACGCGCACGGTGGCTGCCTTCAATTCTTCAATGGACGTTTTTACCTCTACGGGACGGCCTACGGAACAAATGAAAGCAGTTTGGCCTTGAATTGCCCGTTCCGGGTTTACAGCTCGCCGGATCTTGAACGGTGGACTTATGAAGGTGAACTGCTCAAGGATCAGCCGAGAGGTGTTTATACCCGTCCCGGTGTGGTTTTCAATCCGCACACTCACAAGTACGTGCTTTGGTACAACTGGTTTCCCAAACTGTGGAACGGCCAAACTGCAGTGGCCACCAGCGACACGCCGGTTGGGCCTTTCACCATTGTTAACCCGAATGTGCATGTCTTCGGGTCTCGCCCCGGTGACACCAATATCTTTGGCTCTCGCCCCGGTGGCGGCAGTCTCTTCGTGGATGATGATGGAACAGGTTACTACATCTACACTTCCATGGGCGATGGATACGCAGTTCGCGTGGAGCGCCTGAAGCCGGACTACCTGGGTCCGACCGGCAAGACGAGCGACATTCTAACCAAAGGTTCCGAAGCTCCCGTGCTTTTCCGACGAAACAATCTCTATTACGCCCTGTGCGGCCCTCTCTGTCCTGATTGTCCCGAAGGCAGTGAGGTGCTGGTCTTAACGTCCACTTCACCATTAGGTCCCTTCACCGCGCGGTCAAACATCAACCGCCGTTCTGGAAATGGCGCCTCGACCGAACCTGGGCAAGATATCCTGGTTGCGAGTCGTTTTGACGAAGGCGCTCCAATTGTGCCTGCTCAACAGACCTGGGTCGCGAGAATTCCAACGTCCGAGGGCACGGCATTCATCTGGATGGGTGATCGCTGGGGATCATGTCCGGACGGTGTCAAGGGCCACGATTTTTAGTCCTGGAGTGCGCCCTTGAAGTTCAGCCCGGATGGCGACATCCTGCCAATCAAAATTGTTGAGCGGTGGCACATAACGTGGGCGTGGGGTGACTAACGTGGGTGTGGGGCGACCGTCCACCGCGCACCACAGTCTACATCTACGGCACAAGAAAAAGGTCCAAACCCGTTGAGAGTCAATTCCTGCATCCCCGAGCCGCTGCCCTTGGAGTAATTTGATGCAAGCAGTAGCTCAAATCTAAAGGGTTGCGAGCCGTGCTACAGGATGAACGCCGCGCGCCTGTTCCAGCGGAGAACGTTTTGCCAAATTCCGCAAAGCTGCTATTATTTCCCCATGCTTCGAATCAGCCAGAACGGCGTTGCGTTGCGCGGGGCTAAAAAGAACGCGGCGGCGCGGAAGCTTTACGACAAGCAGAGCGAGCGTGATCACCGTGAGTTGCGGATTGACAAGGTCGGCGTGCGCGGGCTGCGGTTTCCCATCCAGGTGCGCGACAAGGCGCGCAGTGTGCAAAACACGGTGGCGACCATCGGCATGTTCGTGGATTTGCCGAAGGAATTCAAAGGCACGCACATGAGCCGGTTTGTCGAGGCGCTCAATGCGCATGGCAGCGTCATCCACGTGGAGAACATCATGGACATCTTGCGTTCGCTGCAAAAGCGGCTGAACTCAGCCACGTCGCACCTGGAAATCGAGTTCCCGTATTTCATGTCCAAGAAATCGCCGGTGTCGCGCAAGCGAAGCCTGATGGATTACCTTGCGCGGTTCGACGCGGCGGCGTGTGGCGATGAAATTGATTTCGTGCTGACGGTGAAGGCGCATGTGACGACGCTGTGCCCGTGTTCGAAGGCGATTGCCCGATACAGCGCGCACAACCAGCGCGGGCTGGTAACGGTGGCGCTGCGGTTCTCGAAACCGGTCTGGATCGAGGACGTGGTGACGATGGTGGAAAGCTCGGCGAGTTCGGAGCTTTACGCGCTGCTCAAGCGGCAGGACGAAAAGTTCGTGACGGAGCGCGCCTACGAAAACCCGGTGTTTGTGGAGGATTTGGTCCGCAACGTGGCGCTCAAGCTCAATGCCCATCCGCGGGTGACGTGGTACAAGGTCGAGGCGGAAAATTTCGAGAGCATCCACAATCACAACGCCTACGCCTGCATTGAGAAGGAGTGAGTTTTTCCCAAAAACATTTCTAAATATTTTTGTGGCGTATTTGTTTTCCTCTGCTACATTCCCGCGCCTTTGACAAACCAAAACTGATTTTTAATTTGTGACCATAAAGAAAAAAACGACCGGCAAACCACAGGTTTCCGCCACGGCGGCGGCGATTCTCGGCCGGCCGGTGTTGAAAGCCAAAATCACCGCCGACCCGAGGAAAGTTAAGGCCGAGTGGCAGAAGTATTGCCAGCGGCTGCTGGAATTGCGCGAGCAACTGCACCGGCAGATGAACGGCCTGGCCAAGGAATCCGCGCAGGAACTGCCCGGCTACAGCCTGCACATGGCTGATTCAGGCACGGATAACTTTGACCGCGACTTCGCGTTGAGCCTGTTGTCGTCCGACCAGGACGCGGTTTATGAAATCGAGGAAGCGCTGAAACGCATCGAGAAAAAGACCTACGGCGTCTGTGAATTGACCGGCAAGACGATTCCCAAGGCGCGCCTGGAAGCGATTCCGTGGGCGCGGTTCACCGTCGAATCGCAGGCGCAGTTGGAACGTGAAGGCGCGCTGCGTTCGCGCCGAATCGGCCAGCTTGGCACGGTTGACAGCACCGGCGCCACAGAGGTGGAAAGCGAAGAAGACGAGCCGGAGGAAAAGGCCAAAGAGAAGGAATAATTTATGCCGCGCGAAATCATCACCATTGAATGCACCGAAGCGCGCAAGGAAGGCAAATCGCCTTCGCGTTACACCACCACCCGCAATAAAAAATTGAAGACGGAGAAGCTGGCGATCCGAAAGTATAATCCGGCGCTTCGCCGCCACACGCTTCACCGCGAAATCAAGTAGCCATGCCACGCAAAACCCATGCCGACAAAGACCGCCGCGGTTCGCGTCGCGGCCAGATGGAAAAACGCACGCCGCGTCCGAAGCCGAAGATTGACTTCACCGCCGACGCGCTCGATTTCAAAAACATCAATTTGCTCCGGCAATATGTGACCGACCAGGGCCGCATCCTGCCGCGCAAATACACCGGGATGCCCGCGCATTACCAGCGCCGTCTGACCCTCGCCATCAAGCGCGCGCGCCAGATGCTGCTGATGAAGTAACAGATTTTCACCGCTCCGCCACGATGGTGGCCGGGCGGTTTTTTGGTGGAAATCAGTTGCAAACGATTTGCAATTGAACATAATGACCCGGGTTATGGATTATCTGTTTTTGTTTTCCAGCATCGTGCTCGGGGCGATCACCGTTTTCGGGCTGCGCCTGCACGACCCGAAACATGTCAAAGTGATCAACGCCTTCACCGGCGCGTATCTGCTCACGCTGGTCATGCTGCATTTGCTGCCGGACTTGTATGCGGTGGAACCCGGCGTCGTGCTCAAACCGCTGGTCCTCGGCGGATTCATCCTGTTTGGCTTCTTCCTGCAAATCGCGCTCGACGTCATTTCCCAAGGTGTTGAACACGGGCACTCGCACCCCATTCACGGTGGAGTGCCCATCGGTATTCTGGCGGGATTGTGCCTGCACGCGTTTGTCGAGGCGCTGGCGCTGGGACAATCGCCGGAGCACCAGAATCCCCACGATGTCGCGACACGCCATTTTCTTCTGGTGAGCGTCGTCGTGCATAATTATCCCGTGTCCATCGCACTGCTGGGCATGTTGCTGCAAAGCGGGATGAAACGCGGTCCGGCGCTGACGTGCCTCGGCTGGTTCGCGGTCATGGCGCCGATCGGCATGTTCACCAGCACGCACACCGGCCTGGCGGTCTATGCGCGCGAACTCATGGCCGTCGTCATCGGCATTTTCATGCACATCTCAACCACGATTTTGTTCGAGAGTGAAGACCATCACCGCTTCCCGGTTGGCAAACTGGTAGCGGCCCTGGTCGGCTTGATTTTGGGAATCGCCAGTGTGATTTTTGAAGCGTAATGAAACGGCACCCGCACACCCATTTGCACCAGCGACAGGAATTGTCCGCGTTGACGGGGCGTTTGCGCCAACAAGCGCGGAAGATCACCGGCCCGCGCGCGGCGATCCTGGAAATTCTCCGGCGGCATCCTCATCCGCTCACGAACAAGGAAATTTTTGCCGCCATGTCCGGGGGCCAATGCGATCTGGCGACGATTTACCGCGCGATGCACCTGCTGGAGGAGATGGGGATGGTGAAGCGGTTTGACTTCGGCGACGGCGCAGCGCGGTTTGAACTGGTCGGCGAAGGCGATGACGGCCATCACCATCATCTGGTTTGCACGCGCTGCGAGGAAGTGGTCGAAATCGAGGAATGTTTTCCGAGCGCGATTGAATCACGCATCGCCGCCGCCAACGGCTTCAAAGGCGTGACCCACAAACTTGAATTCTTCGGCCTTTGCCCGGAGTGCCAATAGACTGCCCGTCACCAAAGAAAAAGCCGCGCTCGCGCGCGGCTCATTTATTGTTGATGGGCAAAAAATTTTACGCCATTATTTCTTCCTGCCAATCACCCAGGTGCAAATACTCCTTGATTTTTCTGCGTTCGTACCGGTTTTTTAATGGTTTTTTGGGCTGATGATCCAGCTTGCGGAATGGGTGTTTTGGATCCCGGACAGCCTCCGTGATGACTTCCATCATTCTTTTCATAACATAACTCATGTTACCTCGTGTTTCAGAGCTTGGCAGCGCCACAACCTTCCCTGTTGGCCGACGGCTAACTGCTTACGCTCCTGAGTATAAGACCGATCGCAGTGTTTGTCATTCAAATTTTTATTAAAAAACTTAAACGAACCTAAACGAACCCGATCGCCACTCTTTTTCCGTTTTGCTGGCAGCAGGTTTTAAACCAAGTTTCGCGAAAACTTTTTGCACCGCCAAAAATTCCGACTTCAGAATGCCCGCCAGCACCAGCCTCCCGCCCCGTTTCAATTGCGCTACAATCCGGCGCCGCTCGGCAATCAGCAGCGTCGAAATCAAATTCGCGCAAATCAAATCGTATTGCCGCACCGGCTGAACCGGCAGTTTTGTCACGTCCCGGCGCACAATCCGCAGTTGATTATGAACGCCATTCGCACGGGCGTTGGCGCGCGCGATGCGAACCGCATCGGGGTCAAAATCGAAGGCGTGAACTGGCGCGTAACCCAGTTTCGCCGCCGCAATCGCCAGGATGCCCGAGCCGGTGCCGATGTCCAAAAACGACCAGCCTGCTTCTTTTTTTCCACACCGCGCCAGTTCACGCAGGCAAAATGCCGTCGTCGGATGCTGGCCGGTGCCAAAGCTGAGTCCGGGATCCAGCACCACGACCGCCTGATTTTTGCGGGGTCGGCGTTTGCTCCAGCTCGGTTTGATCAGCAATGATCTTCTTTCGGAGGGACGAGTTACACGAGTCCCACTTCCACGATGCCCTGATTTCCCATGCAAAGTCAGGGACTCGCGGAGTTCGTCCCTCCGACTTTGAAATCTTATTTCGATGGGCTTGAAATGCCGTTTCCACGATTCGGCCCAGTCTTCACGGCGCATTTTCGCAATTGTGACTTTGCCGGAGCCAGTTTTCAGCCCGCAATTTTTAATTTGGTCCAGCCCAACGCGGATTTTTGCGCGCCATTCAGCCGGCCAGGCCGGTTTTCGCCGGCAATAGGCCGTGACCGTGGTCACGCCGGTTTCCAGGTTGAAATAGGATGAAACTGGTTGACCGGGCACCGTGCCGAGAAGTTCCGAAACCGCGTCTTCGGCCTCAGGCGTCGTAATGACGGAAACGCGCCAGAGCGCTTTGGATTTGGTTTGGAGTCCCGCCTTCAGGCGGTTCGAACCGGCTGAAGCCGGAACTCCGAACGGAAAATTCATGCTACAAGGTCCCGCCACGGCGTGAAGTTGAGCAGTTCAATTTCGTTCAGGTGCGGATGCAGCGCGACCTGCGTGACGCTGGCGTATTCAATTTCGAACGAATTGGTCTTGGGCAGCGGCAGTTCGAGCAAAATGGCCAGCAGCATGCGGATGACGCCGCCGTGACAAAAAATCGCCGCCGTGCCCCCCGGATGCCGCCGGATGATTTCAAACAGGCACGACTCGACCCGGGCGCGGAATTGAACGCCGGTCTCGCCGTTGGGCACCGCGCCCAACTCGATTTCGTCGAGCCAGTCGTAAGGATGAACGCCGAACTTTTCGCGCACTTCCTCCCAGTTGAACCCCGTCCAATCGCCGAAATCCACTTCGCGCAATCCGGGCAAAATCGTTTGCGCCGGCGCGCCGTTTTTGAGCAGCGGCGCGAGCGTTTGCTGGACGCGCTTCATCGGGCTGGCGTAAATCGCGTCGAGGATTTTATGGTGCAGATATCCGGCGAGGGTTTTCGCCTGTGCCCGGCCGCGCGCCGAAAGATTCATGTCAATCCGCCCGCCAAACGTGTGCTGATAACGCGATTCAACCTCGGCGTGGCGGATGAGCAACAGGCGCGTGAGGGCGGGTGATTTTGGTTTGCGCCGCAATGGTTTGGAAGCGGATGTAGCCAAGTGAATCAACCCTCTGCGAGCGCTTTTTCCTGCGCGGTGAACAATTCGCGGATGCCCGCCTTGCCGAGCGCGAGCAAATCGGCAAGCTGCGCCTCGGTGAACGTGGCTTCCTCGCCGGTGCCTTGAACTTCAATGAATTCACCGGCGGCATTCATCACGAGGTTCATGTCCACCGTCGCAGCCACATCCTCGGTGTAGCACAGGTCGAGCAACGGCGTGCCGTTGACAATGCCGACGCTGACGGCGGCGACGCCGGAAATGATCGGGCTGGCGGAAATCTTTTTCTCGGCCATCAGTTTTGTCACCGCGAGCGAGAGCGCGACGAACGCACCGGTGATGGCGGCGGTGCGCGTGCCGCCGTCGGCCTGCAACACATCACAGTCCACGCAAATCGTCCGCGCGCCGAATATTTCCAGGTCCACAGCGGCGCGGATGGAGCGTCCGATGAGCCGCTGGATTTCGGAAGAGCGTCCGTCGAGCCTGCCCTTGGAGATGTCGCGCGGTTTGCGCGTCAGGGTGGAATAGGGGAGCATCGAGTATTCGGCGGTGATCCAGCCGCCCTTGATCCCCTGCTCCTTCATCCAGCGCGGCACGGTTTCCTCGATGGTCACGCCGCAAATGACGCGCGTGTTGCCCCATTCGATGAGTGTCGAACCGGCGGCGTACGGCGCGATGTGATTTTGAAAACGTAGCGTACGGAGTTGATTGGGGGCGCGACCGTCGGCGCGCATGGTTGAATCAGCCATAAACGCTGGCGATATTAAACGTGAATCGTTTCAAGGAAAAGCAAAACCACCGCGAATTAACGCTGATAGACACCCGACGCGCCCGAACTCCGCCCCCGCTGCGCTCCCCCCGGTTAATTACCTTGCTCGCAGATCGCGATTGGCTGGACGAAGCCACGAAAACCATCGGCCAATACTGGCGGCGAAAAAACGCTCGGCGCAATGGTCTGAACCTGGAAATACTGGAGGATGTGACCGTCAAGATTTAGTAGAATTAGCTTGCATTAAAATCCGATTTGCCGGATAAGCTAGAGCAATACGAAAGCGTTGCATCTTTTGAAGATTGCCTGTCTGCTATGTGTGGCGATGCTGCCCGCCGCGGTGCAAGCCCAATTCACTTTCACGACCAACAACGGCGCCATCACCATCACGGGCTACACCGGCTCTGGCGGCGCGGTGGTCATCCCCGGCACGACCAATGGCTATCCGGTCACTAGCATCGGAAACTCGGCGTTTTTCAATAAATTCAGCGTGACCAGCGTGACGATCCCCAACAGCGTCACCAACATCGGGGACAATGCGTTCAACTTCTGCCGCAGCCTGACCAACGTCACGATTGGCACCAACGTCATCAGTATCGGGGACAATGCGTTCTGTAGCTGCATCAATCTGACCAGCGTCACGATTCCCAATAGCGTCACCAGCATCGGGGAAGTGGCGTTCGGTGGATGCGCCAGCCTGACCAGCGTGACGATTCCCAACAGCGTCACCAGCATCGGGACCCAAGCGTTCCAGCGGTGCTACAAACTGACGGCAATCACGGTAGATGCAAACAATCCCGCCTATTGCAGTGTGGGTGGGGTCTTGTTCAACCAGAGCCAGACTACGCTCATCCAATGTCCAGGGGGCAAAGCCGGCAGCTACACGATCTCCAACAGTGTCACCAGCATCGGGGACTATGCGTTCTATGCCTGCCAAATTCTGACCAGCGTCACGATTCCCGACAGCGTCACCAGCATCGGGACCCAGGCGTTCGAAGTCTGCAATGGCCTGACCAACGTCATAATTCCCAACAGCGTCACCAACATCGGGGACAATGCGTTCTATAGCTGCATCAATCTGACCAGCGTCACGATTCCCGACAGCGTCACCAGCATCGGGGATGGTACGTTCGATGACTGCTACAGACTGACCAGCGTCACGATTCCCGACAGCGTCACCAGCATCGGGGAAGTGGCGTTCGCTGGATGCGCCAGCCTGACCAGCGTCACGATTCCCAACAGCGTCACCAACATCGGAGACTTTGCGTTCTCTGGCTGCTCCAGCATCACCAATTTCACGATCCCTGACAGCGTCACCAGCATCGGGGAGGGGGCGTTCTATAGTTGCGCCAGCCTGACCAGCATCACCATCCCCAACAGCGTCACCAGCATCGGGGACCACTTGTTGTTCGCTAACTGCACCAGCCTGACAGGAGTCTATTTCCGAGGTAACGCCCCCAGCGCTGATTCAACTATGTTTTCTGGGGACAATAGTGTGACCGTTTATTACCTGCCGGGAACCACGGGCTGGGGGAATTTTGCCCAGTTGACCGGTCGTCCGACGGTGCTTTGGAACCCGCAGGCGCAAACCAGCGACGCGAGCTTTGGCGTACGAACCAATCGCTTCTGCTTCACGATCACAGGAACAATAAACATTCCCATTGTACTGGAAGCTTGCACGAATCTGGCCAATCCCGCCTGGTCTACGCTGCAAAGCTGTACCCTCACCAACGGTTCGTTGTATTTCAGCGATCCGGACTGGACGAATTATCCTGGTCGTTTCTACCGCCTCCGCTCGCCGTGAGGATAAGCCCGTATGTCACCCGCTATCCGAGGATATTGGCCACCGAAACCAAGCGGATGATACGTCTGCGAATTGTTCCAACCCTGTCAAAAACCTTCAACGAAACCTTCAACGATTTCTTCAATAACCGAGTAGGCGGCGTGTAGGTTGCGTGTTAAGTCCGGCAGGTGGGGTGTAGTGGTAAAAACCGCTTGAGGCCCTTTAAAATCAGCGTTAAAATAGCCCTGCAAATCAGGATATTGAGGCTGGTAGTCGGTGAAGACCTCGTTCGATTCCGACCCTCGCCTCCATTGGCGGTTACTTCCTTTGTTCAGCTTCAATTCCGGCGAACAAACTTTCCAGACTGTTCAACGGCGTGTCGCTGCACTCGTATCGCCATGCGTGGGCGGAACGGGCTTTGAAGTGCGGCTATGAGCAAGACGGCTTTATCTGGAATTGTTTTGGTCCGCCCGGATACCTGAAAGATTTATTCACGCACTTGCCGGCGACCAAGATCACCCAGATCAATGAGTTCACACCAGCGGCATGGACCAGGGTCAAAGCGAAGGATCAAGCGGTCGCTGGCCCGCCAGATGTGGAAGTGACGGGCATCTTTTCTTGGCCTGCACCGGTCAATTGAGATACCTATCCAACCTCGGCCATCGTCCGCTGGAGCTGGCGGGCGTGACGATATCGCTTCCGAAGACGCTCATCCGTGAGAATTTGGCGGAGCGTTTCGGTTATGACCGCCACCACGCCTAGAACTGGCAAAACCAGCAGCAGACCCGCCGGCCCTGCCACCGCCGCGCCCAGGAATAACATCAACACGCTCAACACCGGGTGGACACGCAGGCTCCGGCCCACCGTCAGCGGCAGGAACACAAAGTCATCAAGGAGGCGGACACAGATGAACAGCACCATGCAGCCGTAGATGGTCACGGGCTCGTTGGGGAAGTCCGTCGCCGCGACCATGACCACTAGCACACACCCCACCACCGACCCCACGTAGGGCAGCCAGGCCAGCACCGCCGCAATCAGCCCCAGCAGGATGGGATAGGAAATCCCCAGGAGCCAGAGGCCCAGCCCCAAGCAGGCCGTGTCCAGAAACGTCAGCTTCACCATCCCAATCAGATAACTCTGCAGGCTGCGGTCCACGCGGTCAAACAACAGCAGTGTCTTCTCGAAAAACGCGTTGGGCACGCTGCGGATCATGTGTTTCTTGAACCGATTCCCATCCTGCAATATGAAGTAGGCCAGATAAGGCACCAGCAGGAGCGAAGGCACCCAGTGGACCATCTGCAATAGCAGCCGGCCCAGGTAGTTGTCCACAAACTGCCCAGCCGCCGCGTCCAGATTCGTTGGGGTGCTCCGCACCAGGGCCGACCTTTTCACCATCGGCAGTTTCTCCACCAACTGTGCCTCGGTCTTTCCCAGAAAATCCAGCCCCCCTTGCACATAATGGGTCGTCACCGCCTTCCAGCCCGCCGCTCGCGTCGTTGCCAGGGATAAAAGCAAAATCACTCCAAGACCCGTCACCAGGAACAGGAGCCCGGTGACAACTTTGCCTGCCGTTCGGTGTTTTAACCCCGCTCGAACCAAGGCCTGCACTAACGGCTGCAGACAATAGTAGCCCACCAGCGTCAGCAGCCCCGGCACCACCAGCCAAAGGACCCTCTCGAACAAATAGAGGATCAGACACGTGACCACGATGATCACGCCCCAGGTTAAAATACCTGGTTCGGGCTCGTTTCTCATACCGTCGGCAAATGCGGCTGGTTTGCCAACAGCTTGCGCGAACGCCATACCACCATTCGCGAAAGTTCAAAGAGAATCTTCACCCCAATGCCTCGGTCGCGTTCCAGCAGCGAGACAAACTCCGTGCGGAACAAGGCCAAAACCTGCGTCGGCTCCAGGGCCACTGCCCGGGCGGTCCGCTGTTCTTCCTCGAACAAGGCCAGTTCGCCAAAGCAATCTCCCGGGCCAAATTCCGGCGCGAGGTGCTGCAAGGCCGCATGACTGGACACGATCTTCACCCGGCCGCTCAGGACGATGAACAGCCCCAAGCCAGTGTCCCCCTCATCGAAGATCACCTCGTCCTTCTGGTAGGACCTCTCGTGCAACAACTCGTCCAGCTCCCGCAGCTCGCGCGCCGTCAGCCGCTTGAACAAGCTCAACCCCTTGAGGTTCTCGATCCTCTGGTCGTCGGCTGACACCCGGAGAAAATTAAAGGACCATTTCATCACCTCAAGTGTTTGTCTGAGTTCAGTTTGCTTCCCGGGCGGCATCGCCGCGAACTTTCGGGGCATGCCAACAGCACGCGACACCCCGATACGGGACTCTGCCCACCCCCACCACCAACTTAACCAACCACGCCAGTTTCATAATGACTTTTCGATTGATGCTGAACCGCCAGCGTGTGCTCTGGCCGGGGAATTGCAAGCGCGAATTCAATCCCGAAATCTGATCGGGCGCAACTTGACACCACCACCAACTCCCTCTCCCCGCCTGAGCGGGGAGAGGGCCGGGGAGAGGGGATTTGAATTTAGAAACAATTGACCTCCTCACCCCACCCCTCTCCTCCCTTGGGGGAGGAGAGGGAGAAAAATGGTGGTAGTGTCAAGTTGCACCCAATCTGATCCTGCTGCTATGGCTATAATATTCGTCAAACTAGCAGGCACATTTGTTTGACCAGAACCGTTTCCCGGAGCGGTTCGCGCAACAGGCGTTGGGGCACAATTCCAAGGCGGTGCATCATGCCTGCTCGAAACACGCCGAAGTCACCGTGCCGTCGCTGGATGATTGGGAAAAGGAATGGGAGCGGAAGACAGATGCCAGATGCCAGAAATCAGAGGGCGGAAACCTGACACAACCAAAGTTGTTGCCGGTGGTTTTTCGGTCACCGTTGGCTGCCATCGCGCAATCGAATTAAAACTCTAACACCAGCTCCCGCGCGATGTTTTTCAACGTCGGCTCTTGCTTTTGGCGGAGGCAGGTTCAAACTCGTTCGGAGTATATCTCCTCAAAAGGCACTTGTTTTTATGAAAACGACGACTCTGATTACCATCCTTTGCACTGCTGTCCTAACCTTAACTCAAGCCGGCACCATTGGCGTGGACCCAACCAGTGGGCAGAACGGGCTGGTTTCGGGAAATGGAGGACTTACCCTGGGTTATGAGTTTCAGGTGACCGATACCAATGGGATAGTCGTTGATGGATTGGGCTTCTGGGACTACCAATCCGATGGCCTTATTTTTGGTCAGACTTTTCCCGTTGGTTTGTGGGATTCTGCCACCGGGATCTTGCTGCGAAGTTCCGTCATCTCGTCCGCTTCGCCGTTGAAAACCTCGCTGGATCCGGACGGCGGCTGGAGGGTCAATGCCGTTCCACAAGTATTTCTCGCTCCGGGACTTTACCGGATTGGAGCGCTGATGCCCGTCAGCGGCGCCAATGATATTGTTGGTGATCCTGCAACCTTCCAGTCCGCGCCGGGCGTTGGCCTTGTGCGCTTTCTCCGTCAAATTAGCAGTCCAACCTTGGCGATGCCGGATGTTGGCCCTCCATATCCTGGCGCGATGTGGTTTGGCCCCACCTTTACTTACACACCCGGGCCCTGGGTGGTGGTGCCGGTGCCGCCAGCCGTCGTCGCGCCCAGCAATTACACCACCATCGGCGGCAGCGGGGGATTGAATACGCTCGTGCGCAATGCCAACGCGCCGCGCACCTATCAGATGCAATTCACACCCGCCGCCCTCGGCGGGCTGCCCGTCGGTGCGCGGATCACCGGATTGCGATTCCGGTTAAGCACCAATACCTTTACCGCGTTTCCCACCAATACGGTCACCTGGTCCGATTACGAGATAACGCTTGCTAAAGCGGCCAACCCAATCTCAACCATGGGCACGGGTTTTGGTGCGAACATGCTTTCGCCCGTGCTGGTCAAGAGCGGAGCGCTTTCCATCAACCCCAATGCATTTACCACGAGTGCCAGCCCGAACCCGTTCGGTTCGTTCGTCGTCTTCGACACGCCTTATGTTTATCAAGGCGGCGACCTGGTGATGCTCTTCACCCACCCCGGAAGTGATTCGGTGAACACCACCTTTCTTGATGCGGCCACGACAACGAGTCCCGGTTACGGCACCGCCTACCGCGCGCTCAGCGCCAGCATCTTCAGCGCATCCACCGGGACTGCGGCATCAGCGACCATTGTGCAGATCGTATTTACTCCTTCAATCAGCGAAACCATCTCCCTCGCTGGCACCAACGTCGTCATTTCCGGCACGGGCGGATTATCCGGCGAGACTTACAACCTCCTGACCTCCACAAACCTCGCTTCGCCAATGTCCAAATGGACGCCGGTGGCGACCAACGTGTTTGATGGCAGCGGCGGTTTCCGCTACACCAATGCCATCAAGGCGAATTTGCCCGCGCAACTCTTTCGCACCGCACTACCTTGAAGACCTTATGCGAAACACGCCGAAGTCACCGTGCCGTCGCTGGATGATTGGGAAAAGGAAT
>DAIRTX010000034.1:0-35460 GCA_036803685.1 Verrucomicrobiota bacterium
TGGGGCTGGGGGTGAGTTGGGCCAAGGACTTCAAGTGGACCAATGTGTTCAACGTTACCAACTACGGGGCCAATCCCAACGACCTGAGCGACGACACCGTTGCCGTGCAAAACGCGGTGAATGCCGCCGAGAACAGCGGCGGCGGGGTGGTTTATTTCCCCACCGGAAGTTATTACATCCAGAACATCAGTCTCGGAGCTGGGGTGGTTTTGGAGGGACAAGACCAATACAATACGAGGCTGTATTATTCGGCCACCGACGGTCGGAACTTCATCTATACCAAGGGCGCTGGCTCCCGCGGCGGCATCCCGCAGCTTCAGGGCGTGGCCCGGATGAGCATTTTGCTCTCCAACCCCTCAAGCACCAATGCCAGGCCCGACGCATTTATTGACTTGGGAGATCGATGGGGTGCCAACGTCAAGTTGAACCAAACGCTCCGGACCGCCAACCGGCTTTTCATTGCCGGCGTCAACCTGAACTATCCCTACACTACCGGCGATTCCAGCGACCTCGATCGGCACCGGGGGATTGGTGCTCTATGGATCGGGAAGGAACGGGTATTGCTGAAGGACAATCATTTCACGGGTTGGGGCGCCAATAATCTAGTCACCTTTCTCAACCAATACTGTATCCTCAAAAACAATCGCTTTGAGTATTCGTCGGGATATGTCCACGACACCGCAACCTATCTGTTCTACGAGAACAACTACATCAAGATTCATCCCGAGTATAACCAGGATTCGCATGGGTACTTCGGGCGATCGGACGCGTATATGGCTTACAACTATGTGGAAGGCGCCGGCGACGCCTCGAATGTTCAAAATGACGGGGAGGCCCTTTGCACCGAGGTGCCAGGTGGAACGTTCAACTATGGGGCGGTTCTCAGCGCCACCTCAAACTCCCTGACCGTGGCGCCCGTCATCACCCTGGTCAATCCTGTGGTCGAGTATGGCAATCTTTCGATTGCGATCACCCTCGGGACTGGTTTGGGGCAGGTAAAAACTGTGGCTTCCATCAACACGAACAGCAGAGTCATCACCCTCTCACAGCCATTTGATGTTGTTCCGGATGCGACCAGCAAGTTCACATTATATGCGCCGCTGGCGTGGTTCACGGTCTATTCGAACACCCTGGTCAATTGCGCCAAGGGCATCTGGGGTTTTGGCAATCAATACGACGCTTTGGTTGCGGACAACACCACCATTGACTGCAACGGCATTTTCATTTGGTCCGCCCGAGGCATTTTCGATTGGTCCACCGGGAGCGTAACTACGAAGGGCGCGCAGGATTGTCCCGATTTCTTCGTGCGCATGACGCGAAACACCGTCATCGGAGTCTCCCGTAGGTCGAACCAAGGCGGCATCGGAACTTACACCGGGCGCTTTGACGGCGCCAAGTTCTATGATGTGGAAGTCTATGCCACGGAGATCACCGACAACAATGTGTTTGGCAACAAGACCATCGCTGCAGGTTCCGGAACGGAAGCGCCCCCTTACAGCGGCATCTATGTCAGCTCCTATCCCTTTTCCACCGGGTCGGACGGCACCGGCACGGGCGATGCCACCGAAACCCTTGTCGAGGGCAACCTCTTGTCGAATCTCAAAACAGGAATCACCCTGACCAAATGCGACTACGGGCAGTTGGTCAACGGCAACACCTATGACAACTCGGTGCTCGCGTTCATGAGCAACTCCACCGGCGCCGGTGACAACACGATTATCACCTCAAATACGCTCACGACGGGGACGGCGCTGCCGGTGATCACGACCCAACCGCAGAGCCAGTCCGTTTTGACGAACGGCGCGCCGACCTTCTTTGTGCTGGCCACCGGCACGCCGGCGCCATTCTACCAATGGCGCAAGAACAACGTGGCGATCAGCGGGGCGAACCGTGCCAGCTATACCGCTCCCCCCGTGGTTATGGGCGACAACGGCTCGCAGTTCAGCGTCAGCGTCAGCAACTCAGCCGGAAGCGTGATCTCGAGCAACGCCATCCTATTACCATGACTTCATGGCCTTTCGGAGACGCCGGCAAGGACCTCGTCCCCGCGTGTTTCCCGCATGATGATTTGGAATGCCGGTTCGTTTCCTTTCGTGTCTGCGGCAAGACTGCGTGTTTCCCGAACACACTGGAAAGTGGCGTGCCCCGGCGAGCAGTCTGGCCGGACTTACGATGTAGGTTGTTGATTTTGATTTACAACACTGATAATTCATCAATGGCCTAAGTCCGACAAACTGCTCACGCGCCATTGGGCATTACAGAAAAATCGATCCTTGTCTCCTGTTTAGGCGACATGACACTAGAGGTCCGGCGTGGCACATTGTTTCGACCACTCGTGAAAATCTGACTGTCAAATACTTGCAAATTATAATTATGAGAAAGCACGTGGTTGCCCGTTCCGACGACCAGTCTGTGGAAAACGCAGCCGGATTTACATTGATCGAACTGCTGGTGGTCATCGCCATCATCGCGATACTCGCCGCCTTGATATTGCCGGCGCTGGCCGCCGCCAAAGCAAACGCCATGCGGATAACCTGCTTGAACAACCTGAAACAAATGGGTTTGGCCAATAACATGTACACCAGCGATAATGACGATATGTTGGCTTTCGCGAACTATGACCAGGGCGGCACAATAAACGGGATAGCAGTGCCGGGCTGGCTTTACACGGTCACCTATTCACTAGTCCCGAACCCTTACGACGATCCGCGATGGCATACCAATTCCGCTGCCGCCCACGCAACCGGACTTTGGTATCAATACATGTCCAACCCGAACTCCTACTATTGCCCGGTGGACATCCAAAGCCCGAGCTTCACCACGAAGTTTGGACGAAACAACAAGCTTTCCAGCTATGTTATGGACGGCTCGGCGTGCAGTTTCGACGATCACATCAGTGCAAAGACCACACAGGTTTGGTCGCCTTTGTGTTATCTGATCTGGGAACCGGATGAGAACAAGCTCGGTCCGAGAGATCCAGGCGGCTATGTCTTCAATGACGGAGCTAATGTCCCTGGCCCCACTGCCAGTGGAACAAGCTCTGGCGAGGGAATTGGGCGGTTGCACAGCAAAAAAGGTGGCAATGCTCTGGCCCTGGATGGACACGCGCTATTTCTCATGGTGACGGTATTCGATCAGGATGCAAACTCTCTAGTTGGCTCGGGGCCTGGGCCGGGCGGCAGGACTTATCTTTGGTGGAATCCCCGCGGAAGCACCGGACATTAATAAAGAATAATCTTAAAGACAAAATGACCTCCAAGCCGGCGGGTAAATTATTTTCACGGATTGCAATCGCCATTCTGTTGACGATGTGTCTTGCGATCATGGGATGTGGCAAGCAAGCCGTTGCCAAGGTTGCCAGCGACACCAAAGTCTTCGAGGCAGCGAGTCCAGAAATCAAAGCCGATTGGGGAAAAGCAATGTCAGCGGCTGCGTCGCATGACTACGCGACGGCGATTCTCACTTGCCGGAGAGGCTTGCAGACGCAAGGCAAACTGACGCCCCCACAGTTCACCGCTGTCGTTGGAACAATCACCGCAGTGACCGACCAGATGCTCGCCGCCGCACAAAAGGATGATCAAAACGCAATCCGGGCCACTGAAGAAGTGCGCCAAGGCTGGCGGCCGCGATGAAGTTTTGGATATGCGACTTGCCCTCCTAAAGGGGCAGGTTAGTGTCTGCAAAACGCCGCCAGTGAGTCATAAGATATTCATTACAAGTGTGCTGCGCATCGAATATCCCCGCGAGAGAAATTGCATGACTGCGCTGATCGTCAATTCCACAGCCACCGCATCGCCTTTGCTCTGGCGCCAAGTTGACTGCCACCAGTCCGCAACGGCCTGCTGGCCGCCACTTGAATCTGCTCATTGATTATGAAAGCACATATCGCCGCAGCGACTTTTTTCCTCATGATCTCCGCCGGCTTGGCGGCCGATGCAACCGGGTCTGTCGCGCCACCGGCACCGCGCCCGCCGACGCCCAGTTTGCGCCAGATGCAATGGCAGGACTTGGGGGTGTGCGGTTTCTTGCACTTCAATATGAACACCTTCACCGGCAAGGAATGGGGTTACGGCGACGAAAGCGAAACCAACTTCAATCCCACGGATTTCGACGCCGACCAAATCGCGCGAGTGGCGGCGGAAGGCGGGATGCGCGGCTTAATTCTTACCTGCAAACATCACGATGGCTTCTGCCTGTGGCCGTCGCGCTATACCGAACACTCTGTCAAGAATAGCCCGTGGAAAGACGGCAAGGGCGACGTGGTCAGGGAAATCTCCGATGCGTGCCGCCGCCACGGCCTTCAGTTTGGGATTTATCTCTCGCCGTGGGACCGGAGCCGGGCTGACTATGGCCGCCCGGAATACATCACCTATTTCCGCAACCAATTGCGCGAGTTGCTCACGCATTACGGGCCCATCTTTGAAGTTTGGTTCGACGGCGCCAACGGCGGCGACGGCTACTATGGCGGCGCAAGGGAGAAGCGGACGATTGACCGCGCCACGTATTACGACTGGCCGAATACCGTGAAGTTGGTGCGGCAACTGCAGCCGCGCGCGTGCATCTTCAGCGACGGTGGTCCGGACATTCGGTGGGTTGGGAATGAAGATGGCCACGCCGGCTCGACGTGTTGGGCCACACTGAATCTGCGGGATTTTGCACCGGGCCTGGCGGACGAAAACCTCTTGAACCACGGCGACCGCTCTGGTTCAGACTGGGTGCCCGCGGAGTGCGATGTTTCGATTCGTCCCGGTTGGTTTTATCATGCCAGCGAAGACGCCAAAGTTAAATCGCCCTCGCAACTGCTTGACATTTATTTCGCTTCCGTCGGACGAGGCGCAGGGCTGGTGTTGAATGTCCCGCCGGACCGCCGGGGACAGATTGCCGACGGGGACGCGCGTTCCCTGCGGGAATTCCACGATGCGCTGGAAACCACTTTCGCTCGGAACCTCGCCCGGGACGCCAGAGCCGAGGCCTCCAACGTCCGGGGAAATGACTCCGGCTTCGCGGCGCAACGCGTCCTGGATGGATGGGACGACACCTACTGGGCGACCGACGATGGCGTGACCAACGCCCAACTTGTCATCACGCTGGCCCGGCCAACGACGTTCAACATCGTGAGCCTGCGCGAATACTTGCCGCTCGGCCAGCGCATCGAATCCTTCGCCCTGGATCAATGGAGGGACGGCCAATGGGTTGAGTTTGCGGCCGGGACAAGCATTGGGAAACAGTGTCTGGTGCGCGGGGCGCCGGTCACGACTGAGAAAGTCCGATTGCGCGTGCTCAAATGCGCGCAGTGTCCAGCCATCGCGGAAATCGGATTGTATGCGGATGGCTCTTGAGGTAAAACGCGTGCTTCCCCCGACCGTGGCGCGCTGGGCCGTCATGCTCCTTGGGTGTTGACTCATCTGAGCAATTAGGTGTCCAGGGAGGACGGTATTTAAGATGCAAAACATGAACTCACACTTTTCTGGAGAATCCGGTGATGGCCACCTCGGAGACCAGTTGTACAAAACTGAAGAACTCCCAGTCCTGGTGAAGGCAATCCGGGACTATCTGCCGGTCGAAATCTGTTCGAAATCCATCGGCATCGGCCGGGACCATTACTGCTGCTGTCTTTATCTGGATACAAAGTGTGGCCAGTGGCGTACTGCTCAAAGGGATGCCCTGGACATGAATCCAAAGATGGAGCCCGTGAGCACTATCCTGAAGTATCGTCTGCGCGTCCCGGCGCAGTTTCGCCTCCCATCTGTCCTCCAGGCTGACTTGGAAAAATGTGACGCCCCCCAGAGTTCGACGTCCCGGTCCAGGTTCTCAATTGAAAGATTCCATAATCAGCAACCGTCGGCCTTGATCAAAAGCATTGTCCAATTAGCTGGAAGATTATGAAGCTCAATTCTCCAATCACGAGGCGGCTCCAGACGCTTTTCCTACTGGCCACCCTGACGGCCAGTTGTGCCATTGCGCACGCACAGGATCGTCCTGTTTATCTCGACAACGATCAGCCGGTGGAGGCACGCGCCGAAGATTTGCTCGCGCGGCTGACCCGGGAGGAGAAGGTCTCGCTGGTTCATGCCAATTCAAATTTTACAACCGCCGGCGTGCCGCGGCTTGGCATCCCGGAATTGTGGATGGATGACGGCCCGCTGGGCGTGCGCGAGGAGGTCGGCGAACGTTTTCGTATCCTCAATCATGGGGACGATTTTGCGACGGCGATGCCCGGCACACTCGGTCTGGCAGCGACCTGGAATCCCGAGCTGGCCACCGCCTACGGCGCCGTGATTGGCCAGGAGGCAAAGCAGCGTGGCAAAAACATCATGCTGGGGCCGAGTTTGAACATCCAGCGCACCCCGCTGTGCGGCCGAAATTTTGAATACATGGGTGAGGACCCTTTCCTGACCTCGCGCATGGCCGTCCATTATATCCAGGGTGAACAGGCGCAAGGTGTCTCCTCCTGCGCCAAGCATTTTGCCGCCAACAGCCAGGAACATCAGCGGGACTCGATCAACGAAATCATTGACGAGCGGACCTTGCGGGAAATTTATCTGCCGGCCTTCCGGGCCGCAGTGCAGGAAGCGGGGGTGCTGACCGTCATGGGTGCCTACAACCAGATCAACGGCCAGCATTGCTGTGAAAATGAACATCTGCTGAATGAAATTCTCAAGGGCGATTGGGGCTTCAAGGGCATCGTCGTTTCCGACTGGGGCGGCGTGCATCATACCGACCTGGCCGTGATGAATGGCATGGACATTGAAATGGGTACGCGTCCGCCTTACGAAAGTAATTATCTGGCCAATCCGTTTCTCAAAGGTTTGAAGTGCGGCCAGTTCCCCGTTTCGGTCTTGGATGACAAGGTGCGGCGGCACCTGTATGTGATGTTCAAACTGAACTTGATCCAGGATCCAGCGACGCCGGCGGCCACCAATACCGCACCGGAAGGACCGCTAAGCACCAGGGAACACCAGGATATTTCGCGCAAAATTGCCGAGGAATCGTTCGTACTGCTCAAGAATCAAAAACTGCTGCCCCTCAACCCGGCCCGGATCAAAACCATCGCGATCATCGGGGCCAATGCTATCGCCCAATTTTCCCACGGAGGCGGTTCGGCGATGATCAAGCCGCCCTACGAAATCACTGCCTTGGAGGGAATCAGCAACCGCCTCGGCAGCGACGTGAAGCTCGTTTATGCTCAGGGCTACAATGCGCCGGGCGGCTCGGTCCAGGCGAACTCCAAGCTGGGGACCGAAGCAACCGCGCCTGTCCTGGACAGCTCCAATCTGGTTGCCGAAGCGGTGGCCGCCGCCAAGGTGGCCGATGTGGTCGTCTACATCGGTGGCTTGAACCATCAAGAAGACTACGACACCGAAGGGGGCGACCGGAAAGACCTCAAATTGCCGGCGGGACAGGACGATTTGATCCGGCAACTCGTGAAGGCAAATCCCAAGACCGTCGTCGTGCTCATGGGGGGCGGGGCGGTGGAAATGGGTTCGTGGCTCTCAAAAGTGCCGGCCCTCCTTTACGCGTGGTATCCCGGTTTGGAGGGTGGTAATGCCCTGGCACACGTCCTGTTCGGCGATACAAATCCCTCGGGCAAACTGCCCTGCACCTTCCCGAAGCAGTTGGCGGATTCGCCGGCCCACGCATTGGACGCCTACCCGGGCACGAACGGCACAGTGACCTACAAGGAAGGGCTGCTCGTGGGGTACCGTTGGTTCGACACGAAAGAAATCAATCCGCTCTTTCCCTTCGGTTATGGGCTTTCCTATACGCGGTTCAAATACTCTCAATTGAAGCTGACACGCGACAATGATTCAAACGAGCCGAAATTGACTGTTCAATTTGAACTGGCTAATACCGGTGAGCGCGCCGGCGCTGAGGTCGCCGAAATCTATGTGCAACCCATCCATCCCGGTGTGTTCCGCCCGTTGAAGGAATTAAAAGGCTTCAAGAAGGTTTTCCTTCAACCGGGTGAAAAACAGACGATATCCGTCGTCCTCGACCGGCAGGCATTCTCCTATAATGACCCGGACCGAAAAGGCTGGGTTGCAGCAAAGGGTGACTACAAAATCCTGGTCGGCGGCTTCTCACGCGACATCCATCTCAACGGCACTTTCAGCCTGAAAGAAACAACCGTGGCACCGGACAACGCCCCGCGATCGGACCTGGCCAGCAAATTGAAAGCCTCCGGCGGGCAAAGGACTCAAACCACGGAGGCGCAAAGACGCTGAGTGCTGCGTTTCAGAGCACTTGACAATTTGTCCTGCCACCAAAACGGCAGCCCTCCAATTAAAATGCCGAAATCAGTTACGGTTTTTTGCCTTCCAAAACACCCAGTCCGCGCATCCATTCCTCGGCTCGTTTGGGCCACGACATCACGGCTTTGTCCGACTTGCGTAATGCATACGCATGCCCGCCTTTGGCGAACAAGTGCAACTCTGCCGGAACATTCGCATTCTTAAGCGCCAGATAGTAGAAAAGAGCATTCTCCACGTGAAGTTGGTCATCTTCGGTCTGGACAAGAAATGTGGGCGGCGTGTTGGAAGTCACCGTCAGTTCCGGTGCTAGGTCTGGTCCTAGGTCCGATCCTTCCTGACGAATTAAATACGCCGGATAAATAAGCATCGCAAAATCTGGCCGGCAACTGACCTGATCCGACTCGTCCACGGCCTCATAAGTACGCTTCTCAAAACGCGTGCTGGCAGCCGCAGATAGATGACCACCGGCTGAAAAACCCATGATGCCGATACGCTTGGGATCAAGCTTCCATTCGGCGGCGTGGAACCGCACCAAGCCCAGCGCTCGTTGCGCGTCTTGCAACGGTGCGGTGTATCGCTCCAACCCTTTGCGGACCGGCACACGGTATTTGAGCAGCACAGCAGTAACCCCGACTGAATTGAGCCACTGGCACACCTCGGTTCCCTCTAGATCCATAGCCAGAATTTCGTAGCCCCCTCCCGGACAGACCACCACCGCCGCCCCGGTATCCTTGTCTTGCGGAGGCCGGTAAAGAGTGATCGTGGGAGTGCTGACGTTGCCGATGCGCACGACCCGCTTACCGCCATAGAGGCCATCGCTTGGCTTGGTCATATCCTGCTCCACGCCGAAGTCGCCTTTTTCCCCAGGCGCGCCTTTGGGCCAGAGCGCCAACGGCTCGGACGCGCCGGCGGCTAAAGCAGCAAGAAAGACAACAATTAAAGCCGAAAAAGTTCGCATAATTCAAAAAAGGTTAACGCAAATCGCTTCTGGTATCATTTTGCTGATTATATCGTTCGTTTTAGTCCCACATACTGGGGTTATTTATTCAACCGGCGGCAAGGCCACCCAGCCAGCGAAAGTCAAAGCCAGAGAGTTCGGTTGCATTAAGCACCCAGTACGAATTGCTTGTCATGTCCACTAAAGAGGAGACATGACACCGGTTACTCGCGGCGGTTATACTTTGGCATGGTTCCAGTCTTTAAAATAAAACGGCAAGGTTCGTATTGGCGGTGCCAAATGCAAAGCGCGAGCGGACTCGGATGCCGCAATTCGTTCGTAAATTCAGAGAATGATGACTCCTTTTGAAAAACGGTTTGTTTACTTATATTCACTTGTATTATTGATTTGGATTACCCCAAATCTCCATGGCAAGGCCGGGGTGTTGGACCGGCAGTCACCAGCGTGGTTGCGTGATGCGGTGATTTATCAGGTTTACCCGCAAAGTTTTTACGACACCGATGGAGATGGGATTGGTGATCTCCCCGGTATTATTGCCAAACTAGATTATATTAAATCAATTGGTTGCACGGCGATTTGGCTCAATCCCGTGTTCGACTCGCCGTTTGGCGACGCAGGGTACGACGTGCGCGATTACAAGAAGATTGCTCCGCGTTATGGCACAAACGAAGATGCCAAGCGGCTGTTTTCGGAAGCCCACCAACGTGGTTTGCACGTAATTTTCGACCTGGTTGCAGGCCATACTTCTGTGGAACACCGTTGGTTCATTGAGTCGGCGAAGGCCGCATCCAACGCTTACAGCGGGTTTTATCTCTGGGTGCCGGCATCCGAAAAAGGTTCGGTTGCCCACAAAGGCGGCAGATCAGAACATTTCATCAAGAATTTTTTTGAGTTCCAACCCGCGCTTTATTATGGCTCGGCTAATTCCGATCCATCAAAAGCGTGGGAGCGAGGTCCCAACGATCCAAACAGCCTAGCTGTGCGCGAAGCAATGCGCGACGTGATGAAATACTGGCTCGACTTGGGCTGCGATGGATTTCGCGTGGACATGGCTTCCTCACTCATCAAGAACTCGGATCGAGATGGTGGCGCCGCTTTGCGTGAACTTTGGAACGACTATCGGGGCTGGCTGAACAAGAACTATCCGGAAGCGGTTTTGATTTCTGAATGGTCGAATCCGGCGGAGGCGATCCCGGCAGGTTTCGATATTGATTTTCTCATTCATTTTAATGAAACACCCTACCAACACCTGCTTGATCCATGGCTCGGCCATGACACCGACCCAACACCGTTCTTCGCACGAGACGGACGCGGCGACATCACGGCGTTTTTAGCC
This sequence comes from Verrucomicrobiota bacterium, assembly GCA_036803685.1. Lineage (GTDB taxonomy): Bacteria > Verrucomicrobiota > Verrucomicrobiia > Limisphaerales > UBA11358 > UBA11358. Next base: position 10,547 of record DAIRTX010000034.1, read on the forward strand.
GGTTACCTGCGGCTTTACCAGGCCACGCGTCACCTTGGTTACATCGCCTTACCCACCGGCAACCATGATTTTAGTCGGCCGCACTTTCGCGGTCGCGATGAAAACGATCTCAAAGTCATCTACACCATGTTGTTCACCATGCCGGGCGTGCCGTTCCTTTATTATGGTGATGAGATCGGGATGCGCTATTTTCCTGACTGGCCCAAAAAGGAGGGGGCTATGTGGCGGGGAGGTTGCCGGACGCCAATGCAATGGGACTCTTCGCCGGGAGCCGGTTTCTCCACTGCGCCGATCACAAACTTTTACTTGCCGCTCGACCCTGATCCACAACGGCCCAATGTTGCGACGCAAGAAGGGGAACCTGACTCTCTGTTGAATTTTGTACGCCGCTTGATAGCGTTGCGACACGCAAATCCGTCGCTCGACAACCTTGGTGGATTTCAACCACTCTACGCCGAGAAAAATAAATTTCCCTTTATCTACCGCCGCACCGGCGGCGTTCGCAATTTCATCATCGCTGTCAACCCAACCGACGCTCCGCAAACCTGCACAGTGAAAGCGTTGCGCGGAGCACAGCCAATCTTGACAAATGGCGCAAGCATTGATGGATCTCAAATTACAATGCCTCCTGTTTCTTACGCAATTTTTGAATCTTCAACCCAACAATAAATGTGCCCGTACACGTTCTTCAGTAGACGTTTGGGACAGACGTCTCTTGGTCGGAAGGATGAGGAGGTCTCGCGTTCACGGAAGGATTCTGGCCTGATCAGACCGGTGTAATCGGTTATTGAGAGGGCATGACAGATTCTCTCCTACTCGGCACCGACCTCGACAGCATTGTGCTCGGTGATACTGTCGGCCATGTCCACACCCGAGCGCAGTTCACAACCACACCCCCAACGGAAACGCGCCGCCTCGTCACCCTGGCTCTTCCCGATGCTGCTTGGTGCCTGTCGTATCGCCCCCGCCGAACTCGGCGAGGCCATCGGCGACCTCTAAGCCCTTGCTGCCGCGCTCGAAGGCCGGTGACGCAGCGAGGCTTGACTCATGCCAAGGGCGGTTGATTATTAGCAGCAGGATGAACATACAGAAATTTGCGCAGGAAGCGGGAGTTTCCTCAGCGACGGTTTCGCGAGCGTTTCATGAACCAGAAAAACTCAAGGAGAAAACGCGCGAGCGGGTTCTCTCGCTAGCCGCGAAGTTTGGTTATTATCCCGATCCAAGCGGGCGTGCATTGGTGCGTGGACGTCACGAGGTTCTGGGCCTGATCTGGCCGCTCGAGGCGGAAGGCTCGCAGGCCGTCTTTGCGCATCGCATCCTGGCGCTGTTGACAGATCAACTGGTAAAAAACGATCTTGACCTCTTGATTTGCCCAATCCATCGCGACCAGATCGCGACGCTGGATCACGCGCATCGCACGTTGCGCCGATCTCGCTGCGACGCTTGGATTCTGCTTTATCCGCGCCGTAATGATCCGCTGACTAAACCTCTCATCGCATCGCACAAGCCGGTCGTTTGCCTCATGGGAGATGCACTCACCGGAGCGGGGTGGAAATGCGTTAAACTCAATCAACAAAACTGGATCGAGGATTGCCTGCGTCGGCTCAACGCCGCGGGCGCGCGTAGCGTCGTTCTTGTTGGCGGGCGCGCGGGGGAACCGGATCACGAAGAACGCCGGCGGGCGTTTGAAAGCCGAGCGCCGAAGCAGTTCGGCAATCGCGTGACAGTCGTCGCCGGCTGGCCGCTGGATGAAGGGGCGCTGCTCGATTGCCTGGCGCGGGGAGAGGGGACGGGGATCATCGGGGTCGATGACAGCGCGGCGTTGCTCGCGCTTGAAGTGTGCAAAAAAGCGCGGCTCACCGTTCCAAAAAACGTGAAGGTTGTCGGCGTCGACGATTCGCCATTGGCGGCCATGTCCGAGCCGCCGCTCAGCACCTACCGGCAGCCGCTCGATGAAATGGTGGAGTGCGCGGTGGACTTGGCGCTCGGCCGCCGGCGGCAGTCGCGTCGGTTTGATGCGGTTTTCGTGCCGCGATCGAGTCTTCCCGGGTAACCTCCGTAACTTCTGGCAAGAAGCGCTTGCAATTATAATGTAAGGCTTTACATTTTGAGCAGGTTTAGCTTTTGACCTTGAATGAAACCGCTCCAGCCATTCAATCCACTAACACCTTGGGAAATCGCGGCCACGCTCGATGATCTTTGCCTTGCAACCATTGCCGTGCTCGGCGACTTCTGCCTTGATGTCTATTGGCCCATCGACCGGTCTGCCTCCGAGATTTCCGTCGAGACCGGTTTGCCGACCGAACCGGTACGCAGCCAGCGCTATTCGCCCGGCGGGGCCGGCAACGTCGTGATAAACCTCCTCGCATTGGGCGTGCGTCGCGTCTTCCCCATCGGCGTCCTTGGCGACGATCCCTTTGGCCGCGAGTTGAGCAGGCTATTGCAGCGCCCGGAAATCGACACCAAAGGTCTGATCGTTCAACCCGAAAACTGGGCAACCCACTCCTATGTCAAACCGTACGTTGAAGCACACGAACAGAGCCGGCTCGACCATGGCAATTTCAATCGGCTCTCGCCGGGAACGGAGGCCCTCTTTTTCTCGCGCCTCGACCAGGTTCTGTCCGAGGTGTCAGTGGTGTTGATTAATCACCAGGTGATCGGCAGCATTCACGATTCTCCGTCGTTCCGGGAGCGGCTGGGCCGCGTCATCCAGGAGAGCACGGACGTCTGTTTCATCGTCGATTCCCGCAAGTATCACGAAGCCTACGCCCCGGCGATTCACAAGCTTAACGACAGGGAAGTGATACGTGCGTGTGGTCATCCGGCTAATGCGGACGAGGCCGTTCCGCTCGATTTGCTGGAGCAGGCGGTCGGCGAGCTTCATGCGCGGTGGAAATCTCCGCTAGTCGTCACGCGCGGCGAACGCGGCTGCGTGGTGTGCGATGGTGAGGTGATGTTGCAGGTTTTCGGCATACTGTTGATGGGAAAAACGGATCCGGTTGGCGCGGGGGACACGTTCGTCTCGGCACTCGCGGCCATGGTTTCCACCGGTAAGAACCTCAATGCAGCGGCGTTCGTCGCAAACATGGCGGCGGCGGTGACTGCACAGAAGCTGTTCCAAACCGGCACGGCCAGCCCGGCAGAAATTCTCGGCATCGCGTCGGATGCGGATTTTGCTTACCGTCCTGAGCTGGCGGAATCGCCGCATCGCGCGCGCTTTTTCAAGGGCAGCGAGATCGAAGTCATCGCGGAACCACCATCGGCGCTTGACATCCAGCATGCGATTTTCGACCACGACGGCACGCTATCCACACTGCGCCAAGGTTGGGAAAAGATTATGGAGCCGATGATGCTTCGCGCAATCTTGGGTGATCGCCTGACAACCGTGCCGCTCGACATGTTTCATCACATCGAGGCCGATGTGCGCACCTTCATCGATCGCACCACCGGCATCCAGACCCTTGAGCAGATGAAGGGCCTCGTCGCGCTTGTGCGCGAATACGGCTACATTCCCGAGGCCAAGATTCTCGACGAGCACGGTTACAAGACGCTCTACAATCAGGAACTCGTCGAGCTGGTTCACGCCCGAGCGCGGAAGATCGAGCGCGGCGAACTGTCGCCGCAGGATTTCGAGATGAAGGGTGCCCGCGCCTTCCTCGACTCGCTTCACACCTCCGGGGTGAAACTTTATCTGGTCAGTGGCACCGACGAGGCCGACGTTAGGGACGAGGCCGACGTCATGGGCTACGCGCATCTGTTCGAAGGCCGCATCCACGGTGCCGTCGGCGACCTCAGAGTCGATGCCAAGCGTGTCGTGCTAGAGCGCATCATTCAGGGTGGAGGTCTCTATGGCACAAAGTTGTTGGTCGTCGGCGACGGTCCCGTGGAGATCCGCGAGGGTCGCAAGCGCTGCGCGCTGTGCCTCGGCATCGCGAGCAACGAACTCTGCCGCTACGGCCTCGATCTGACCAAACGCACCCGGCTCATCCGGGCCGGAGCGGACTACATCATACCCGATTACTCCCAACTCAACCAACTACGTCTGTTGCTCGGCCTCTGAGCCGGTTTCCTCCGTTCGCCCTATTCTTATGACAAACAGACGAATGGATTTGGTTCATGTGATTGATCGTTTTTTGTTCAAACAATATTGTGAACGGCGGTTGAAAAGTGGAGCGGGTGCAGCTCACTGAATGCGCACTCGAGATTTTCTCGCACCTTGCTCGTTGACTTGATTAAGAATGGGTTCCGCCAATCCAACAACAAGTTGTTGCTGCGCCCCGTTTAACTCAAAAACAACGATTTCATTGCGTCCGGTTTTCAGCCATGGCGCGGGACAATAAAGCGTTTGCTGCGGGCCAATGTTCCAAAAGCGACCCAGGTTATGACCATTGACCCAAAGGATGCCCTTACCCCACGAACTTAAGTCCAGAAAAGCGTCGCCGGTTTGCGCGAGATGAAACGAGCCGCGATAAAACGCGGGCAAATCTGTTTTGCCATTCTTGAATTTCAGCGTGGCGATTTCCGCATCGTCAAATGGCAAATTGAAAATCTGCCAACCGGTTATTTCCTTGGTGACGACGCCGGTTTTCAATTCAACTTTTCGCGTGATGCCTTTGGGGTCGCAAATGTCCCGGCCATAATTGATGTGGCCGAAAGTATCCACAAGCAAATCCAAAGTCGCAGGCGCAGTGCGTGCGGGAAGTTGAATAGTGTCTTGATCTAAGCGGCGGTCAAAAGTCGCGATTTTTTTGCCATCGAGGAAAATCAGGCAGTAATCGTGAGGCTGCGTGATTCGCAGTTCGGAGGCATTGCCAGCGGGCAATTGCGTGCGGTAAAGAATCGCGCCGTGCGGCTGGTCATACATTTCCATGGGCTGCGGACGCAAATCATTTTTCGGCGCAGGCAGATTGGCAAACAGCGGCGCGCATTTTTTGAATTGGATCGGACTGATGCGGATGACCGGGTTGCGTGCGGGCGCGTCCGGCAATCTTTCACCGGGCGCCAGATGTTTCAAAAACAGTTCGCGCAAGGCATAAAATTTTGGAGTGTCCCAACCGGCTTCGCTAATCGGCGCGTCGTAGTCGTAGCTCGTGACCTGCGGCGAGAACGGCGGGCTGTTCGCGCCAGCGTTGAAACCAAACGACGTGCCGCCGTGAGCCATGTAGAGGCTGAAGGAGACATTGTGCTCCAACATCCAGCCAAGGTCCTTGACTAAACTCGCCGTCTCGCCGGTATGGTGCGACTTACCCCAGCTATCAAACCAACCGGGGTAAAATTCACTGATCATGAGCGGGCCCTTGGCGCGGACATCGCGCAGGGTTTGGAGATTTTTCTCCGGGTCGCCGCCGAAATTGACCGCGCAAAAAATATCGTCGCGCAAGGCGCTTTTGAGGTCTGAGGGGCCATCGCAGGTGAAGAATGGAACGTCAAAGCCTGCCGCTTTCAAATCGTCGCGGATGACGCCGATATATTGTTTATCTTTGCCATAGGAACCGTATTCATTTTCGACCTGCACCATGATGATCGGGCCGCCGCGCGTGATTTGCAGCGGTGCGAGTTGTTTCCCAACCTCCAAGATGTACTGTTTGCAGGCAGCAAGGTAGCGCGGATCCCGTGTCCGAATTTTGATGTCGGGAATTTTTAGCAGCCAGTATGGGAGGCCACCAAAGTCCCATTCCGCACAGGAATAAGGACCCGGGCGAAGAATGACCTTGAGTCCCTCAGTCTGGGCAAGCCGGCAAAACTCGGCGGCGTCAGCGTTCCCGGAAAAGTTAAATTTCCCGACTTCGGGTTCGTGCAGATTCCAGAATAAATAGGCGCAAACAGTGTTAAGTCCCATCGCGTGCGCCATGCGCAAACGATGCGCCCAATACTCGCGTGGAATGCGGGCAAAGTGCATTTCACCGCAACGAATTTGAAACGGCTGGCCGCTCAGGATAAAATCTTTGTCGCCTATCGAGAAAGAATCCTCTCTCGCGTTGGAGGGCAGCACACCGGACAAAATCACCAAGACTAAAATTGTGATCCGCCGCCAGGTCATGTTATGTCGTTTAAGTATCATCTTTGATGCGGCGAGCCCAGGACCAGGATTTTTCCGCCGAGATACGCGTAGCCATCAACCAACTCGCGCAAATACTGCGCCATACGCTGACACCGCCAAGTCGGGATGAGAAAGTTCACCAAACCCGTATGAGCAAGACGCCGTGGCGCGACACGGTCCCGTTGAACGATCCTTCAAACTCTCCCAAATCTTTTTGCCGCCACAAATCCCGCACCCGATGCCTGCCCGTCAAACCTAAATCCGACCACTTCACTTCCACCTTCGCCGGTTCGGCGCCGCGATTGAACAACCCCACCGCCTTGGAGCCATCCGCCATTTCCTTGGCCCAAACCTCAAGCTCGCCCGACTTCGCCACGCGCGCTGCCTGACGCCCCAACTCGTCCTGGTTGACCTCCAGAACTTCGTCGTTCGACAGCAGGCCCTTGGTGAAGTCGTCCAAATGCGACATATCGCAACCAATCAACAGCGGCGAATCCAACAAACACCACAAACTGATGTGCGTGTATTGTTCGCTCGGTGTCAAATCGCACGGCCGCACGTTGCCCCATCCCAAGTTGCCAATCACCAGCATGTCCGGATCATTCCAATGCCCCGGCCCGGCGTATCTCTCGTGCCCGACCGAGGTGAATCCATTCTTTGATATGCTGCTCCATGCATCGCGAATGTCGCCCGTGGTGCGCCAGCAATTGCCGCCCACGCTTGCGCCCCATTTCCACACGTCGCCCATCCCGTATTGGCACATGCTGAAGACGATGTCCCGGTTTTGCGACCACAACGCCGCGCTCATCACTTCATACGGCTTCTTGAACTGCTCCAGTGTGGAGAGCGAATTGTCAACTACCTCGCCATAGGTGCACCAGTCATACTTAAAATAATCAAAACCCCACGCCGCATACTGCCGGGCGTCCTGCTCCTCGTGCTGCCAACTCCCCTCGTATCCCCCGCACGTCTTCGGCCCAGGTGACGAGTAAAGCCCGACCTTCAAGCCTTTGCCATGCACATAATCGGCCAGTTCCTTCATGTCTGAAAACTTGGCGTTGGATTGGATGTTGCCTGCGGGGTCGCGGCCGGCTTGCCACGTGTCATCAATATTTATATAAGCCCAGCCGTGCTCGATCAATCCGCTGCTCACCATGGCGTCCGTCGCCATGCGAATCTTCGCCGCATCGACCTTCTCAGCGAAACAATTCCAACTGTTCCAACCCAGCGGCGGCGTCAATGTCAGCGTGTCGCCCACCACGATTTTGAATTTCTTCTCCGCCCGACCGCGGCTGTTCTTCGCTCGCAACGTCACCACATGAGATCCGGGTTCACTGAAAGTTCCAGTCAACTCCTGTCGCGCGGGATCGAATTTCAATCCTTCCGGCAATCCCTCCACCGACACCGCAATGGGCCGCTCGCCCGTCACCGGCACGTGATACAAAACCGGATGACCCGGCCGAACGCCGAAGACCGACGGGCCGTTGATCCGCGGCGTCGCCGGCGACGGCGGTGTCAAAATCACCGCCTCTTCGGGCGGCGCGCCTGTCGTCGTTTGTGGCTTTCCACTGGAGCACTCAATCGCTGCTTCCGCCCAATCGGCATAATCGTAATGATGGCCGTCGCCCGCATCGCCCACGTGCAACGTCAGCCTCTGCACCCCTGTCAAGTCAACGCTGACCTCTTTCGCCGGATCCTTCCCCCGCATGACGCCGCTCTGCCACAAAGTCTTGCCATCGCCGATCACAAAAAACTCCACGCTCCCGCTGCCTTTCGGCACCTCGCCATCCACGCCCACGCTTGCCGTGAACCGCGTCGAATGCCGCTTCAAATCCACCAGCAACGTGCTATTGGCGTGCGTCCCAAAGCCGTGCTCATAGTGATTCGTCCCAATCGTTATCGGCTTCCAAGCGTACGAGCGATTGCAACCCGGCTCGCCCTCGTCCTGTTCCCCCGTGTTCAAATCCAACTGGTCCAACCGCACCGAAGCGCCCGCCGCATTTAAGGCCAATCCGCCGGCAAGAATCAAAAACGTGAAAAATCGCATCATATAGTGATGTTACGGGGTGCGTTGCTATAGTCGACACTGTCGGGAAGGTATTGTTTTTGTATCGTCACGGGGACGCCCAGAGCCTTATCCATAGGTGTGATGGTCATGCTTGTTCAAGGAAAATACCTACGAGTGAATCCCATGTCATGTCCATTAAAGAGGAGACATGTGCAGGCGGCAATTGTAATTGCTTCCTTCAGTGCAAGTTGAGAGTTTAATCCGGTTAAGACTGTCATGGCGACTGTCATGGCATTTGCAACTCAAGTATTGCGGTGGAGCTCGTCGGTCCGCCGCTTGACGACTTGTCGCAAAGTAAACGACGCGGACAGTTGGTTTGACATCGCCGGAGCCGTTGACGATCATATAACGCATACGCCGAGACCAACGATCCACATATGAAAATGGTCATGTCACGACGCGCCGCCTTTATGATGGCCTCCGCCGGCGCGCTGGCCACTGCGGTGACGGTGGGTACGGGAGTGCGACTCGCGGCTGCCGACCCCGGCGACAGCACTCGCCGCCTCAAAGGCCGGATTCATCACTCTGTTTGCCGTTGGTGTTATAAAGAAATTCCACTCGATGATCTCTGCCGCGCTGGCCGAGAAATGGGCCTTGCCGCGATTGACTTGCTTGACCCCGACGAGTTTCCCATCGCCAAAAAATACGGACTCGTCTGCTCGATGGTGTCCGCCCCGGCGCAAGATGGCATCGGCGGCATCCCGAAGGCGTTCAACCGCCTGGAGCACCATGACACGCTCGCGCAAATCTACGAACAGCGCATCAACGAAACGTCCGACGCCACGTTCGAGCGTCTCATCTGCTTCTCCGGCAACCGGGACGAGCTGGACGACGAAAAGGGTTTGGAAAATTGCGCCATTGGCCTCAAGCGCATCCTCCCTTTAGCCGAAAAGCGTAAAATCACTCTCTGCCTGGAGCTGCTCAACAGCAAGCGCACGCACCATGACTACCAGGGAGACCACGTCGCATGGGGCGTCGAACTTGTCAAGCGAATCAGCTCCGAACGGTTTAAAATCCTTTATGACATTTTTCACATGCAAATCATGGACGGGGATGTCTGCGACACCATTCGCGAAAACCACCGCTTCTTCGACCCCTACCACACCGGCGGCGTGCCCGGGCGCGGCGAGATTGACGACTCCCAGGAGCTGAACTACCCGCGGATTATGCAAGCCATTCTTGACACCGGCTTCAAAGGCTATGTCGCCCAGGAATTCGTGCCCATGCGCCCCGACAAAATCGCCTCACTCCGCCAAGGCGTCGGCCTCTGCGACGTTTGAGTAATTATCAACCAAAACACGAAACTCATGTCGTAAACAAATGAAATGACCGCTGCGAGAAGAGATAATCTGACCACTTGGAGAGGGAAATGTGGATTGTATGAGAGGCCGATGCTGCCGTCCTCAACGCCGACCAGCGAAGTCCAGTATTCGCCATCGGATTCAGAATCCCGGTGCCGGGGGAGTTCGGAGGGGAAAAATGACTTGGTTTTATACCTACATGAACCAATTTCATGCCAATCCCCAAGAAGTAAAGCCCCCCACGATTTCAAATTAAGGCACTGCCAAACGATGAAATCATACCTGTCTATTTCGATTCTAGCCCTAGCCTTGGCGGCTTCCGCCGCCGATGCCACCGGACTCGGCCTGAACATGGCCAATCTCTACCTGGTCACCGGTGCCAAGACGCGTTCCATCAGCCCGGAAAATTTCACCGGCGAAAAGGGCAAGGCCGGCATGGCGACCAACGGTACCGGCAGATATGCCGCCCGCGACCTCGGTCTGGGCTGGAAGATCTCACCCTCCGTTCAAATCAAAGCAAAGACGACATTTACGTTAGGCGAAATCAAAGGACCTGGTTGCATCCAGCAAATCTGGATGACGCCCACCGGAAATTTTCGCCACGCGATTCTTCGTTTTTACTGGGATGATGAAAGCGATCCGTCGGTGGAGTGTCCGGTGGGCGACTTCTTTGCCTGCGGCTGGGGGAAATATGCGCAGATCAATTCCCTTGCCGTTTGCGTGAACCCCGGCAGTGCGTTCAATTGTTACTGGCCCATGCCCTTCCACAAGTCCGCCCGGATAACGATGGAGAACATCGACGACAAGGACATGACGCTCTATTACCAAGTCAACTACGCGCTGGACGATGTTCCGAAGGACGCAGGCTATTTTCACGCCCAATTCCGCCGCGAGGCGCCCCTCAAACAAAACGGGCTCTATACCATCCTTGACGGCGTGGCGGGGCATGGCCAATACGTCGGCACTTACCTCGCCTGGGAAGTGCACAGCCCGGGATGGTGGGGCGAAGGAGAAGTTAAGTTTTACTTAGATGGCGACCAGGAGTTTCCCACCATTTGCGGGACCGGCACCGAAGACTATTTCTGCGGCTCGTATAATTTCGAAAATCCTGAGACGAAACGGTATCAGACATTCTCGACGCCCTATACCGGCTTGGCCCAAGTGTTGCCGCCGGATAAAATTTACGAAGTCGGCCAGAGATTTGGACTCTATCGCTGGCATCTGGCCGACCCGGTGCGGTTCGAGAAGAATCTGAAAGTGACCATCCAGGCGCTAGGCTGGCAAACCGACGGACGCTACCTTCCCGAGGACGACAGCATCTCCTCCGTGGCCTACTGGTATCAAAAGGAACCGCACCAGAAATTCCCCAAGCTTCCGAACGGCGACTGAACCGAACGTCAGTTTTGCGTCATCGATGTGGCAGCCTTGCAGATTTGGCTCCTCCGTACAAACGTACGGTTTTTCAGCGAACTCCCAGTGCGCTACGGTTTCCGCATTCAGCCCAAAAACTGCATGAACTTTCTAAACTATCAGTCTCCAAAGATGGCCGGCTATAAAAATCTGCGTTCGCTTATGAATACCAGAGCAACCTTATGCGAACTTTTTTCGTTTCCTTAACGCTCCTTCTGGCGGCAAGCTTTTCCGTGAGTGGGGCGGAGGAAGGTGCGGATTCCGCCGCCGCCGCCGGGGCGGCAGCAATGCTGCGCGGCGTTTACCGCATTGTCTTTCTTGGCGACAGCATCACGATGGCTGGCGATTACGTCACCGATTGCGAATGCTGGCTGCTCGCGCAATCTTTTGGTGAACGCCAAGCGGCACATTCCCGACCGACTTTGATTTGTGCTAGAATGGCAGCATGGAAATTGGGGGATGGGTTTCTCAAAACTGGTTCAATCTTTTCAGTGTTATCGGCATCATCGCTGGTCTGTGGTTCACGGCTTTTTCATTACGCTCTGAAACCAAGACACGGCGGATTGCCAATCTGCTCACAATTACTGCAAACCACTGCGAAATCTGGAAAGAATTTCTGAACAATCCAAAACTGGCGCGCGTCCGCGACGCCGCTGCGGACACGGCAAAACAGCCGGTCACTGATGCAGAGCGGGTGTTTGTCACTTTGGTGATCCTCCATATCAATAGTGTGTATTACGCGATGAGCGACCAGTTGGTTGTCAAATATGAAGGATTGCACCGGGACATTGCACAATTTTTCTCGCTGCCGATTCCACAAGCGGTTTGGGACAGGATGAAAGTTTTCCAAAACGATGCCCTGGTTCGATTCATTGAGGAATGTCGGAATTGGAAATAATTATTTACTTGGACGGACATTGTCCCACCCCTCGGCATAAATTGCGCCGGGATGTCAGATCGTTTTTCTCATTGCCGATTCCAAAAGCAGTTTGGACCAAGACCAAACTACTGCAAAATCAAGATTTTGCAGCATTCATTGAATCCTCTTTGAAGTAGTGATTACACCTTGGCGTCTTCGGCAGGAAGACGCAATTTTGCGCTTTCTGCTGCAAACAACTCGCTCGCGGTTTGGCGCTGACAATTCTTCATAACAACCGCAGCAATGGATAAGTCATTGACTTTTTTGGCTAAAACTCATAACTAATCGTCATGAGTTTGCTTACAAATCTATCACCGCAACAACTGCGCCGGGCAGCCGAATTGAAAGAGGAAATCCAATCGCTGGAAAAAGAGTTTAACCAGTTATTGGGTTTTCCTACACAGCTTGCCGTTACTGCGGCACCAAAAAAGAGACGGAAAATGAGTGCGGCGGCCAAAGCCAAGATTTCCGTTGCGGCAAAAGCGAGGTGGGCAAAAGTGAAGGGAACACAGGTTTTAGCAAAGCCCGCGCTAAAAGCCAAACGCAAGATGAGTGCTGCTGCCAGACAAAAAATCTCCGTTGCGGCAAAAGCGAGATGGGCCAAGATCAAGGCTGGGAAATAGTCTGCGCCGTCTCAATTGCCTGGAGGTTTCTCATTCTGTTTTTCACCGTTGGTTAATAAGCCAAAAATGATTCGCCGAAGTGCATTGCGCCGGCGTGAAGGGCAACGGCGAGGCCGTTCTTCTCTTTTCCAATCCCAAAAGCGTCACGTCTGTAACAATCGGATTTGTTTCCAAAAAATCTTGCTGGGTTTTGTGCGCCCGCATTCCCAATTTTTCAGCGTTCCCAAACTGACGCCAAGTTTGGCCGCCAGAGCTTCACGGGTGAGCATTGACTCACTACGATATTCAGCCAGCATTTCAGCCAATCGTTGACCGTTTTGGCAAGGTGGCGAATCCACCCTTATGGCCTTGATCACCAGATGGCAAAAAGGGTTCAGAAACGACCCCTTCCGCCAGTTTGAATTTTGCGAAATTTTCTTTCCACCGGAACCATCCGTTTTACAGCTTGTAGGCATGCCAAGCCCGCCGCTAGCATTTGCTCATGCGACGAAAGGATTGGAGCTGGCTGGTTCTGGTTTTGTTTTTCTGTTCCGGCGCGACGGCGCTGGTGTACGAGGTCGTGTGGTCAAAATTTCTCTCGCAAATTTTTGGCAGCACGATTTACGCGCAAACGGTCGTCCTCGCGATATTCATGGGCGGATTGGCACTCGGCAATAAAATTTTTGGCCGCCGGGCGGATCGATTGAGGCAGCCGGTGCGCGTTTATGGCTATCTTGAAATCGCCATCGGTCTCTACGCTTTTTTCTTCCCGTCGCTTGACCGGTGGGTGGACCGGATTTTCGTCGCTGTGGGAACAGGCATTGCGGAACACCCCGGGTTGCTGCTCGCGTGGAAAGGTTTTTTGAGCGCGGCGTTGCTGCTCGGCCCGACCATCCTGATGGGCGGCACACTGCCGCTGCTCGCGGCGTGGTTGCAAAAATCCACGGTGGATGCCGGCCGGCGCACCGCGCTTTTCTACTCGGTCAACAGCCTCGGCGCGGTGGTGGGCGCCGCGCTGGCCGGCTTCTGGCTGGTGCAAAACCTTGGGCTGGTGTCCTCGCTCCAGATGACGGCGATGGTGAATGTCATCATCGGCGCAACGGCGGGATGGTTGAGCCGCAGCCAGTTGATTGGAATCGCAAGCCCGACTGAACCGGTAGTAACGACCGCGGACGGCGTTGCTTCGTCGCGGTCGTGGCGTTGGGCCTGCGCCGTCGTCGCCATGACGGGCGCAGTCTCAATGGGACTGGAAGTGCTGGCGTCCCGCTCGCTGGCGATGATTTTCGGTTCGTCGCTGCAATCATTCGCCGTCGTGCTCATGGCGTTCATTTTGGGCATCGGGCTGGGCAGCGCCTGGATTGCGTCGTCGCGACGCCGGAAAATTCCCGATGAAAAAATAGTCGTGCTGCTGCTATGCGCGGCGGCGGGATGGATCACGCTGCTCGTTTTTAACATCGAACGGTGGGTGGATTTTTATCGCATCGCGCAAACGGGCATCGGTCGCACCAGCGTGGGCTACGTCTATCACGAGTTGCTGACCACGGGCATTTCACTGGTGATTCTCGGCCTGCCCGCCGCGGGCATCGGCGCGGTGCTGCCTTTGATGATCCGCGCCAAATCGGGAGGGACCGCCACGCTCGGAAACCAGGTCGGCACATTGCTCACTTGGAACACGCTGGGGGCAGTGGCCGGCACGTTGGTCGCGGGTTTTGTGTTGATGCCCCTGGTGGGTTTGCGCAATGCCTTCGGCGTACTGGCCGCCGTGCTGGCGCTGGTGGCATTGGCGACGGCATGGCAATCCCGCTGGCACACCGGCAAGGGCCTGGCCCTGTCGGCGGCTGTGTTTTCCGGTTGTCTGTTTGTTTTTGGCGGGGAAGGCTGGCGTTGCGTAATCAGTTCCGGCGTGTTTCGTTTGCGGGAGAAGGAATTCAGCGCGCAGGCCATGGCGTTGCGGAAACAGCGCGTCCATATTCTTTTCTATGAAGACGCGGCGGATGCGACGGTGTCGGTGGAACAGGGTGACGACCTTCCCGGCATCTCTTTCGCAAGCGAACGTTGCCTGCGGGTGAACGGCAAGGCCGACGCGACGACCCATAGCGATCTCAGCACGCAACTGCTCCTCGCGCACCTGCCCATGCTGGCCCGACCCGGCGCAAAGGATGTTTTTATCTTTGGCCTGGGTTCGGGAATATCGGCGGGAGCGGTGCTGTCGTATCCCGTCGAAAGCATGGTGGTGGCCGAGAATTGCGCGCCGGTCGTCCGCGCGTCACAGTATTTCACGAACTGGAACCGCCGCGTGCTGGACGACCCGCGCGCGCACCTCTGGCGCGAGGACGCGCGCACCGTACTTAAATTGAATCCACAGCTTTACGACGTGATCGTGGCCGAACCGTCAAATCCGTGGACGGTTGGCATCGGCAGTGTGTTCAGCCGCGAATTTTATCAACTCGCCGCCAGCCGCCTTAAACCCGGCGGTGTCATGGTGCAATGGTTTCACGTTTATGAAATGCACGACGGCATCGTGGAACTCGTTCTGCGCACCTTCAACTCCATTTTCCCACGCGTTGAAATCTGGGACTCCTGCAGCGGCGACATCATCCTGCTCGGCTCATTGCAGTCCTGGCAAACCGGGCCCGACGTTTTCCGGCAAGGCTTCACCCTTCCCGGCGTGCGGTTGGATCTCGCGCAAATCGGCATCCGCTCGCCCGAAGCGTTGCTCGCCCGCCAGCTCGCCTCCCAACGCACCGCCTTCGCCATCACCGGCGGCGGCCCGATCCAAAGCGACCTTTTTCCCGTGCTCGAATACGCCGCGCCCCGCGCTTTTTATCTGGGCGACACCTCCCGGATGCTGGAGCGCTTTGACGAACGCACGCGCCAGCAATTGCTCGCCCCCGCCGACAAACTGGCAATTCTCCAATCGCTCCCGCCGGAACAAGTCCAATCCGTCTTCTCGGAATTCACCACCATCAACTCCGAACTGTTCTTTTCCGTGCGCGGTCTGGCGCCGGCGGCAACCCTGCCTTGCGTGTTCAACACAAATTCATCGCGGACAACCATCCCCGCCCCGCCCGCCGACAACCCGACGAATGCCGCCATTCTGACCCGTGCCGCCACCTTGATCAGCGGCACAATCCAACAACGGCGCGAGGGCATCGCGCTGATCGAATCAGCCGTGAAAGCACAGTCATCGTCCACAAACCGGTCGGCTGCAGAATGGGTGGCGCTGGCCGCAACCGCCGCACTCAGCATCGGCGATTTGGAACCGGCCGGACGGTTGGCGGTGCTGGCCCTGAAACGAGACCCAACCGAGGCACAGGCTGCGTACGTGGCGCGCATCGTCGAACGGGAGCGCCAGTCGCGGCAGGCGGCTGACAGCCATTCGGCGCGTTGAGCGCGAATGAACTGACGGCCGGACAAACCCCTTGAATCAACAACCGCCGTTTCAACTCCTGGTGGAGGTTCGACAAAACCGCCTCGTGTGATAAAATCTCACTGCGAGAGAAAAATGGAGACACGCCAGACAATTCCATCCGCCACTCCGGAAATTTCCGCCGAAATGGAACTTTCCATCGGCGGCATGAATTGCAACAACTGCGCGCGGCACGTCACCGAGGCGATTCAAAGTGTGTCCGGCGTGCGCAGCGCAACAGTGATTTTGGATTCCGGACGCGCTTCGGTACGCTGGAATTCCGGCGCCGAGCAAAACGTTTCCGCTGTCATCGAGGCCGTTCAGAAAGCCGGTTATACGGCGAAGGAAATCCAGGCCGACGCTTCCGCTGGCTGCGAAACCAGACACGCAAGCTGGCAAATCAATCTCTGGCTCGGCGTCGCCGTTACCACCGCGTTGATGGTTGGCGAATGGGGTTTCGGCCTCGGCCTGAAGCCGTGGTTTCAATGGCTTTCCTTTGCGCTGGCCGGCGCGGTCCAAATTTTCGCCGGGGGGAAATTTTACCGCGGCGCGTGGAACCAGCTCAGAATCGGCAACTCGAACATGGACACGCTCGTCGCTCTCGGTTCGACGACCGCGTTTGGCTACAGCGCGTGGGCGTTGCTTGGTGGTGTGGGCGGCCATGTTTATTTCATGGAAGCCGCCGCCATCATCACGCTCATCAGCTTCGGCCACTGGCTGGAAGCCCGCGTGAGTGCGCGCGCGTCGGGCGCATTGGAAAAATTGCTGAATCTCGCGCCACAAACCGCGCGGCAGATTGTTCAACCGCGTAGCAGCCGACGTGAGGAGGCTCTGACTTTAAAATCCGAAACTCCGATAAATCGCGAGCACGCGACGAAAGTCGGTGTTAATCAGAGCCTCCTCACGTCGGCTCTTACGGAAGAGAAGGAGGTTCCCGTTTCTGAACTGAAAATCGGCGATCTGGTCGCGCTGCGCCCCGGGGACTGCGTGCCGGTGGACGGCGTGGTGACCGAAGGCGATTCCGCCGTGGACGAGGCGATGCTCACCGGCGAATCCACGCCCGTGGATAAATCCGCGCGCAACGAACTTTACGCCGGCACGGTGAATTTGAACGGCCGGCTCGTCATGCGCGTGACGGCCACCGGCGAATCCACCGCACTCGCGCACATCATCGCCGCCGTGCAACGCGCCCAAACCAGCCGCGCCGACATCCAACGCCTTGGCGACCGCGTGAGCAGCGTCTTCGTGCCGGTCGTCGTTGCCATTGCCATCGCCGCCGCGCTCTGTTGGGGACTCGCGCCGGAATCGGCCAAACACGTTCACGATTTGCTCGCACCATTTCTCTGGCCCGCGATGACTCCGACCGGCACGGCCGCGGCGTTCATCATCGCGGCGGCGGTTTTGATTGTGGCGTGCCCGTGCGCCATGGGTTTGGCCACCCCGGCGGCAATCATGGCTGGCGCCAACACCGCCGCGCGACGCGGCATCCTGATTCGGGACGGCGTGGCGTTGGAAAAAGCGGGAAAAGTCACCGCAGTGATTTTCGACAAAACCGGCACGCTGACGATTGGAAAACCGGAAGTGACAGAAATTTACGAACCCCTCGCCCCATCCCTCTCCCCGCTGGGCGGGGAGAGGGTGGTCCGCGCAAAGCGGGACCGGGTGAGGGGAATTGCCGCTTCGCTTGCCCGTTCTTCAACGCATCCGATCAGCCAGGCGATTGCGAAATTGGAACCGGAGGGCGGAGTTTCACGATGCCCTGACTTGAAGGACTGGCGGGAAATTCGCGGCGCGGGCGTGGAAGGAAAAATTATACTCTCAACCCTCAACCTTCAACCCTCAACATCGCTGGTTCGGCTTGGCTCGTTGCGTTGGCTCAAGGAGTCGGGCGTGGATTTGGCGTCGGGCGAAAAGTTCATCGCGGAATGGTCAGGACAGGGCGCAACGATCGTCGGTTTGGCCGTTGACCAATCACTTGCCGGTTTGTTCGCCGTCAAAGACACCGTAAAACCGGGCGCGCGCGACGTGGTTGAAAAATTGCACCGGCAGAATTTAAAAACGTTCTTGCTCACCGGTGACAACGCGCTTACAGCGACGAGTATTGCCGCGCAATTGAACATCACGGCAGAAAATGTGTTTGCCGAAGTGCGGCCGGAGCAAAAGGCGGACTTTGTGAAAAAACTTCAGGCGCAAGGCGAGCGCGTGGCGTTCGTCGGCGACGGCATCAATGATGCGCCGGCGCTGGTGCAGGCCGACCTTGGTATTGCCGTGAGCCGCGCCAGCGACCTCGCGCGCGAGGCGGCGGACATCATTTTGCTCAAGTCGGAAATCGAAGCGGTGCCGGAGGCGCTCGGTCTGGCGCGGGCGACGTTGCGGACGATCAAACAAAATCTGTTCTGGGCATTTTTTTACAACGCGCTCGGTGTGCCGCTGGCCGCGCTGGGATTCATCAGCCCGATTTTGTGCGCGGCGGCAATGGGCGTGTCGGACTTGATTGTGATTGGCAACGCGCTGCGGCTGTTGCGCTGGCGAAGTTAGAAATCAAAGAGCGGCGGGCGTAGCAACGTGCTTCCGGCATCTTGCCGGAAGATCTGACTCCTTTGAGTGGATTCGCCCTGCCGGCAAGATGCTGGCAGCACGTTTATTCATCACCGTTGGCGAAGTCGGCCCTGCGTTCTCAGCGGCGGGGTGAGCGTTCGGGCAGACTCGTGTCCACCTTGGCGTAATAAGTTTCCTCGCCGAACCGCGCGTCGGCTTCCTGCTGCAATTTCTGCGACGGCGTGACGCTGAATCGTTCGTTCGTGTCCACGAAAATGACCTCGCCGCCCGGACGCATGAAACAGAGCAGCAACGGGCATTTGCCGGGGTGTGCCGCGACCAGTTCGCGCACGGATTCCAATTGCTCCGGTTTCAGGTGCGCGGTATGCAGCCGCAGATGGACCTGCCTGGTGAACCGCCGGGGCGCGTCCTCCAGCGGCATGATTTCCTGTGGAAAAATTTTCGGGCGGTCATCGCCGGTGTTTACTTCACCGATGACGAGGATGGCTTTGTTTGGTGTGAGCAATTCGCGATATTTGTCGTAGTTCTCATTCGTGAAAAGAACCTGCACCGAGCCTTCGAGGTCTTCGAGCGTGACCATCGAGTAAGGCTTGCCGCTCTTCTTCGACACGCCGTTTTGCACCGCTGCGATCAATCCGCCGATGCGCGTCAGGCTGCGATTCGGCAGCTCCGCGAGCTTCGCCGTGTTCGTTAGCGCGTATTTCTCCAGAATCGGCGCGAAGGGCGTCAGCGGATGTCCGGTGACGTAAAATCCAAGCAGCTCTTTTTCGTGCGCGAGCAGTTCGTGCTGCGGCCATTCGGGCAGGTTGCTGATGGATTCCGGCATCGGCGGCGCTTTTTCCTCCAGCGCGCCGAAGAGCGAACTTTGTCCGCGCTGGCGATCAGCGGCGATGCTTGCGGCGCGGCCCAAAGTGCGTTCGATTTGTGCGCAAAGCGTGGCGCGCGTCTGCCCAAAACCGTCGCAAGCGCCGGATTTGATGAGCGCTTCAAGAATTTTCCGGTTCACCGTGCGTCCGTCCACGCGCTCGCACAGATCCGAAAGCGAAGTGAACTTTCCGCGGTCATTCCGGGCTTCCAAAATGGTTTCCACCGCGACTTCGCCCACACCCTTGATGGCCGCGAGACCGAAGCGGATGCCTCCCAACGTGCCGCCAGCATCCTGCTGGCGGGACTGACTTTCTTCGCCGCTGCCGCTTGAGGATGCAGTTTGAACTGCCGGCGGGACGCCGGCAGCACGTTGAGGCGCCGGCGCGAAATGGACCTGGCTTTCATTCACATCCGGCTGCAAAACCTCGATGCCAAACTCTCTCGCTTCGTTGATGTACTGGCTCAACTTGGCGGTGTCCGCCATGTCGTTCGTCATCATCGCGCAGAAAAATTCGACCGGATAATTGGCCTTCAGGTACGCGGTTTGATACGCGACAATGGCGTAGGCGGCGGCGTGCGATTTGTTGAAACCGTAGCCGGCGAACTTTTCGAGCAAATCGAATATCTCGTTCGCTTTTTTTTCGGGGATCTGGTTTTTCTCCTTGCAACCCTTGACGAAAATGGCGCGTTGCTTGGCCATTTCCTCCCGCTTCTTTTTGCCCATGGCGCGCCGGAGCAAATCCGCGCTGCCGAGCGTGTAACCGGCCAGCACCTGCGCGGCCTGCATCACCTGTTCCTGGTAAATCAAAATCCCGTAAGTCTCGCGCGTAATCGGCTCGAGCAACGGATGCTCGTATTCGATCTTCATCTCGCCGTGACGGCGTTTGATGAATTCAGGAATCAGCTCCATCGGGCCGGGCCGGTAAAGCGCGACCAGCGCCGTGATGTGTTCGACGGAACTGATTTGAAATTTGCGGCACAAATCGCGCATCCCGCCGGATTCCAACTGGAACACGCCGAGCGTTTCCGCGCGATTGAGCAGGTCATAGGTCTTTTGGTTGTCGAGCGGCAGATTGTCAATCGGCACTTCGATGCCGTGCGTGCGCCTGACCATTTCGCATGTGTTGCGGATGACCGTGAGCGTCTTCAGGCCGAGAAAATCCATCTTCAGCAGGCCGAGGTCGCCGACGGGATTCATCGCGTATTGCGTGACCAGCGTGCCGCTTTCGTCCTGCTTGAGCGGCAGCAAATTCACGAGCGGCTGGTCGCCGATGACGACGCCGGCGGCGTGGACGGAAGCATTGCGCGTGATGTCTTCGAGAATGAGCGCGGTGTCAATCAACTCGCGCGTGACTTCCTCGGTCTCGTAGGCCTCCTTGAATTCCGGCGATTGCTTGAGCGCCTTCGTCAGATCCATTTTCAGATCGAACGGAATCATCTTCGCCAGCCGGTCGCACTCGCCATAGCTCAAACCCATCACCCGACCCACATCGCGCACGACGGATTTCGCGCCCATCGTGCCGAACGTGATGATTTGCGCGACGGAATCGCGGCCGTATTTCTCGCGGACATACTCAATGACATCGGCGCGCCGGTCGTCCGCAAAATCAATGTCAATATCGGGCGGGTTGACGCGCTCGGGGTTGAGGAACCGCTCGAACAGCAGGCCGTAGCGGATCGGGTCCACGTTGGAAATCTCCAGCAGGTAGGTGACAATCGAACCGGCGGCGGAACCGCGCGCCACACAGGCAATGCCGTGTTCATGACCGTAGCGGATGAAATCGCCGACAATGAGAAAGTAACTGATAAAACCGGTTTTCTCGATGACCGTGAGTTCAAGTTTCAACCGGTCCAACACGGCCTTGATGGCGGCAGCGACGGCGGGGTCGTGTAACGTGCCGCCGGTATCTTGCCGGCGGGTTTGTTCTTTTGAAGATGGTTTTGCCGGTGGGACGCCGGCAGCACGTTGATATGTGGGCAACCGTTGCGGATCATCAATTCCCTCAACGAGGAATTCCTTCCCCTCGGCCCTGGCGTGAATCGTATAGCGGCGGAACAATCCTTCCGCGATCAGTTTGCGCAAATAACCTTCCCGCGTGAAATGTTCCGGCGGCGCAAAAACCGGGAAATGCAGTTTGCCAAATTCGATCTCCAGGTTGCACTTCTCGGCGACTTCGAGCGTGTTCTTCACCGCCTCGGGTGTGTCGGCGAAGCGCGCCTTCATTTCCTCCGCCGTGCGCAGGTAAAACTGCTCCGGCTCGTAGCGCATCCGTTTCGTGTCGGCAAGCTGCGTCTGCGTGCCGATGCAAATCAGGCAATCGTGCGCGTGCGAATGGCTTTTCTCGATGTAATGAACGTCATTCGTCGCGACGAGTTTGAGGCCGAATTCCTTCGCCCACTGGATCAAATGCTGGTTGACCTTCGCCTGTTCCGCGATGCCGTGGTTTTGCAATTCGAGGTAAAAATTCTCCGGGCCGAGCGTCTGCTTGAACCAATCCACCACGTCGCGCGCCTTGTTCAACTGGTCTTTGAGGATCCAATCCGGGATTTCGCTCGCGAGACAGCCGGACATCGCGATCAAGCCTTCCTTGTGCTTGGCCAGGATTTCCTTGTCAATGCGCGGCTTGTAATAATAACCCTCCAGATGCGCGGCGGTCGTAAGCTGGATGAGATTTTTGTAGCCGGTCGCGTCCTTCGCCAGCAGTCCGAGATGATGATACACGTCGCGTCCGCCGCTGCTGGTTTTCTTGTCCCGCCGGCTGCCCGGAGCAACATAAACCTCGCAGCCGATGATGGGCTTGATGCCCTTCTCGCGCGCGGCCTGGTAAAAATCAATGACCCCGTGCATCGCGCCGTGGTCGGTGATGGCGAGCGCGGGGAATTTCAGTTCATGCGCCTTCTCGATGAGCTTGTCCACGCGGCAGGCGCCATCGAGCAACGAATACTCGGTGTGCAAATGAAGATGAACAAAGTCCGCGTGCGACATGCCGACAAGTTACCGTTCGCCACGGCATCCGCGCAAGGCAGGGATGTTCACAAGCGCAAATTTCAATCCAACGACCGTAAATCTGGTTCGCGTTGCGCACCATGCCAGTAACGCAGGATGTCCACGGAATTATCCTGCTCCCGAAAGCGGTAGAAAATGATGTATGGCCGCGAAACCAGTTTGCGCACGCCGGGACGTTTGGGATAAAGCGAACCGAGCAGAGGAAAATTTTCGAGGACGGCCACGCGGTCAATCAGGGCGTTGCCAACGCGCGCGGCGGCAGCGGGATTTTCTTCGGCAATGAAGCGAACTGCGGCTTCCAAATCCGCGATCGCTTGCGGCGAGAAGATTATTTTGCAGCCCATGAAGCCACCCGTTTGCGGACATCATTTATTGGCACGCCCTTGCCGGCGTCAATGTCGTGGACGGCTTCATCCAGCGAGCGCAACAGGCGTTGTTCTTCCAGTGCCGTCAGTTCCGGCTCGCTTTGAGAATTGAGCCAGAGTTGCAAAGCCTTCCGTTCGCTGTTCGGAAGCTGGGCGACGGCGTCTTGAATTTCAACCAACGTGCTCATGGCAATGGAAAACTACCGCGCCGTTCCCATTTTGGCAAACGGCAATTCCCGAACGGGGCGCGGCGTTCACGCCGCTTCAACGTGCCAAATGAGAGCGGCCTGAACATTTTCAATACCTCACCATAATGAACAGTAAAGCGGGCTGAAGCCCGCGCTCCGCTGGCCAGCATGGGGGCGGCCGACGCTGGCGATGAGTCCTGACCTGATGACCGTTGGCGACCTTTTGCCGGGGACGGAAATCAAAATAAAAACGCAGCCGCCGGCCACCAAACCGGGGCAAGGCCACCGCCGATGAACGCGGAATTGACGCTGATAAGTTTCCCGCGCACAATCGGCGCGTTAGAAAAGTTAAAACGACCAGCAAACATATTTAACCAAAATCATTTCGCGTAACTGGCAAAACCTTGGCGCACAAGTCAGCGCGCGGCTCACGAACGTGGTAACGCAACTGCCGATGAATACGAATGGCAACACGCGGTTCTATCGGTTGCAAATGGTTCAATGAAGAAAGCGGCGGTCAATTCAGCATGGGCGCGAAGCGCAAGCCTCGCGCTCCTGCTTGCGGTGATGCAAGACACGGTTTTTGCACAAGGCATCATATACGTCGTTCCGCAAGAAACAATCGGCTACGAGCCTGTTACCATTTCCAATAATTTGGATCTCAACGGCGACGGCATAACTGACTTTATTCTGTCCAGTGATATTTCCGGCGCATGGTTGACTTCTCAAAGTGGCAACTTTCTCATTACCGGTCCGGGTGGACTTGTGCCTGTTAGTCCGGGTAGCATTATTTCGTCCAATGGCTCTTCGCTTGACCCGATCTATCAATGGTCTGGCGGAACGGCGACACTCGGCGGACAGGCGGTTTTCGACGGCGAATATTTTTACAGCGGAAATTTTTCCGACACGAATGCGTTTATCGGGTTGCAATTTCAATTCGATGGTCAGACCCATTATGGTTGGATGGAGATTTACAATTATCCGAATGTCGCCTCTGGACAAGTTCTCGGTTGGGCTTACGAAAGCGACCCTAACACGCCAATTGCGGCTGGCGCAGTTCCCGAACCTTCCACTTGGGGATTGATCATGTTAGGTGCGACTTTGTTTTTCGTAAAAAGAAAGCGGCCGCCAGGTCGTCGCGCGCCGACGGCAGAATGACAATTTTCATGTCAATTTGTCGCGCAACTGTTTCTTGGCCGTTTCCCAATCCATGAATTTTTCGGCGCCCGATTTGATTTTTGCCTCGCGGTCGCGCAACACGTCTTCATGCCACGCCGGCGACTCCAATTGCGACTCATCGCGGCTTTCCTGTTTCATTTCTTGAAGAAATCCTTGATGACTGTGACGACGCGCTGGATTTGCGGGTCGGTCAATTCCGGGAAAATCGGCAGGCTGAGACATTCGCGCGCAGCTTTTTCAGCGACGGGGAAATCGCCGGGCTTGTGGCCGAGATTGGCATAGCACTTTTGCAAGTGCAGCGGCAGCGGGTAATGCAGCGCACAACCGACGCCGTTGGCCTCGAGATGTTTCTTCAAATCATCACGGCGCGGATGGCGCACCACGTAGAGATGATACGCACTTTCGCCCCAGGCGGCTTCGCGCGGCAATTGCAGCGGCGTTCCGGCTAAAAGTTCATGGTAGCGATGCGCCACCCGGCGGCGTTCCGCCGTCCATTTGGCCAGATGTTTCAGTTTCACGCCGAGCACCGCACCCTGAAAGCCTTCCATGCGGTAATTGTATCCGACTTCGTCGTGATAATAACGCACGGTGGAGCCGTGCTCGCGCAGGGCGCGGGCGCGTTTGTCAAAAGCCGGGTTGTTGGTCAACAGCGCGCCGCCCTCGCCGCAGGCTCCAAGGTTTTTGCCCGGATAAAAACTGAAACAGGAAATTTCACCGAACATGCCGACAGTTTTGCCCTTGTATTTCGCGCCGTGCGCCTGCGCGGTGTCCTCGACCAGCGGGAGTTTATGTTTGCGGCAAATCGCCAAAATCGGGTCCACGTCAAATGGATGGCCGTAAAGATGCACCGGCATGACGGCTTTGGTGCGCGGCGTGATGGCGCGTTCAACCAGCTTGGGGTCGAGATTGAAGGTGGCGTCGTCAACGTCCACAAAGACCGGCTTCGCGCCGACGTAGGAAATCGCCCAGCTCGTGGCGACGAACGTGAACGGCGTGGTGA
>DAIRTX010000035.1:0-35283 GCA_036803685.1 Verrucomicrobiota bacterium
TGGTGCTGCTCATTGACGCCCGGTTCAATGAGTTGCGTTATCGCCGTCTGTTCCCTGCCTGGTGGCGATCCGTGCTGGTCCGAAACTCGGGCGAGCTGCGGGAAGCGGTCGGCGGCTTCTGGAAACAGTTGTCATGATTTCCGGCCTTCCGCGTCGTCCCGTTTCCGGTTCTGTCAAGCGGCCGAACAAAAAAAATCCTGATAGATCAGGCCATCGCGAACTCTATCGGTGCCACATTCCAAAACGCAGGCGTTTACTGCGTCATCAGGGGAGTCAGTTGGGCTTCGGCGGCCATCGGTGGAAAATTATGCGGGAAATTTCGCCAGGTCTAAATGAAATTTCACGACTTCTCCTTCCCAGCGGCCGTCCAGTGCCCGCATCCGGCTCGCCAACAAATTGCCAACAATTCTGCTTTTCATTCCAGCCGAATCGGATACAAAAGCCGATGCTATGGACGACAAACGGCAGGCATCATCAACGAACAGCGTTCTCGAACCGGAGGACAGCATGACTGACACCATTTCCTTCAAACTCAACGGCAAACCCGTCCGGTTGAAAGTGGACGGCGACCGCCCGCTCCTGTGGGTGTTGCGGACGGACCTGGGGCTGACCGGGACCAAATACGGCTGCGGCGAAGGTCATTGCGGCTCCTGCACCGTCCTGCTCAACCAGCGGGCGACCCGCTCCTGCCTGTTGAAGGTCAGGGACGTCAAGGACAAGGAGGTGGTCACCATCGAGGGCCTGGCCAAGAACGGAAAATTGCATCCGTTGCAAAAAGCGTTCATGGAGCACGACGGCCTGCAATGCGGTTATTGCACGCCGGGCATGATCCTTACCGCCGTCAGCCTGCTGAAGTTCAATCCGCAGCCGACCGAGCAGCAAATCAACCAGGGCATGGAACAGAATTTCTGCCGCTGCGGCGCCCAGGTGCGCATCGTCCAGGCCATCCAGACCGCCGCCGCCGAAATGAAAGGATCCCGATGAACACGAACGATTATCTGGCCGCCAATTTCAGGGACATTCACGGCTTCGAGGATTTTTACACCCAGAGCCGGCGGGAATTTTTCAAACGGTCGGGCGGCGGCATTCTCATTTTTGTTGCCCTGAACGATCTCCTGTTTGGCCAGGAGGAGGCCGGTCGGCCCCGCGGCGGCCGGCCCGGATTGCCCTCGGATTTCAACGCCTTCCTGCGCATCGGCGAGGATGGCCGCGTCACCTGTTTGACCGGCAAAATCGAAATGGGCCAGGGTCCCATCACCTCGCTGCCCCAGATGCTGGCCGAGGAATTGGAAACACCGCTCGACACCGTGGACATCATCATGGGCGACACCGATCTGTGCCCGTGGGACATGGGCACGTTCGGTTCCATGACGACCCGCATGTTCGGTCCGGCACTCCGGGCGGCGGCGGCCGAGGCAAAAGTGGTCCTCTTGGAACTGGCAGCAGATTCGCTCAAGGTTCCGCAAGCGCAACTCGTCGCGAAGGACGGCGTCATCTTTGACCAGCAAAACCAGAAAAACCGTATGACCTACGGGCAACTGGCGAAGGGCCAAAAAATCGAGCGGCACCTGCAGGCCAAACCGTCCTTGAAAGATCCCACCCAGTTCAAAATCGCGGGCAAATCGCTTACCCACCGGGACGGGGAAGCCAAGGTGACCGGCAAGGCCCAATATGCAGCCGACATCCGCTTGCCGGGCATGCTCTATGCCAGGATCCTGCGGCCGCCCGCACACGATGCCAAATTGAAGAGCGTGGACACCGCACCCGCCAAGCAAATTGCCGGGGTGCAGGTCGTTCAGGACGGCGACCTGGTGGCAGTGCTGCATGAATTTCCCGACGTGGCGGAAACCGCCTTGCGAAAAATCAAGGCCGAGTTCGATGTGCCGGAAGCGACCGTGGATGACAAAAGCATTTTTGACCATCTGGTGAATGTCGCGCCCGCGGCGAATGTTGTGAAGCAGGGGGGCGACCTGGACGCGGGCAAAACCAGCGCCGCCAAAAAGTTCGACGCGACCTATCTCAACAGCTACGTCGCCCATTCGGCGATGGAGACCCACGCCGCCCTGGCGCAAATCGAGGGCGACAAGGCCACCGTCTGGGCTTCAACCCAGAATCCCTTCGGTGCCCGCGATCAGATTGCCCAGGCGATTGGGTTTCCCGCGGAAAAGGTCCGGGTCATCACGCCATTTGTCGGCGGCGGTTTCGGCGGAAAGACGTTCAACGCCCAGGCGGTTGAGGCCGCAAAGCTGGCCAAGGCCGCCGGCAAGCCGGTGCAGGTCATGTGGACCCGCGAGGAAGAATTCTTTTATGATACCTTCCGGCCCGCGGCCGTCGTCAAAATCAATTCCGGTGTGGATGGCTCCGGCAAAATGGCCTTTTGGGATTACGACGTGTTTTTTGCCGGCGATCGGGGCGCCCAGCAATTTTATACCGTGCCGAATCACCGCACCGCCGCGCATGGTGGCGGCTGGGGCGGGACGAAGGGGACGCATCCCTTTGGCACCGGCGCCTGGCGCGCGCCGGGCAACAACACCAACACCTTTGCCCGCGAATCGCACATTGACATCATGGCCGCGGGCGCAGGAATTGACCCGGTGGAATTCCGCCTGAACAACCTGAGCGATGCCCGGATGGTCCGCGTGCTCAAAGCCGCCGCCGACCGCTTCGGGTGGACGCCGGCGAAGGCCCCCAGCAAACGCGGTTACGGTGTGGCGTGCGGTATTGACGCCGGGACCTACGTGGCCGCCATCGCCGAAGTTGCCGTGGATGCTGCCAAAGGAACCGTGCAGGTCAAACGCGTCGTCTGCGCCCAGGACATGGGCGTGGTCATCAATCCCGAAGGCGCAACGATCCAGATGGAAGGCTGCATCACGATGGGTCTGGGCTATGCACTCACGGAAGAGGTGCATTTCAAGGGCGGCCGGGTCCTGGACACGAACTACGACACCTACGCCATCCCGCGGTTCTCCTGGGTGCCGAAAATCGAAACCGTGATCATCAAGAACAATGAAACCGCGCCGCAGGGCGGCGGTGAACCGGCCATCGTCCTGATGGGCGCGCTGATTGCCAATGCCATTCACGACGCCACCGGCGCCCGGCTGTTCCAATTGCCCATGACGCCGGACCGGATCAAGGCGTCGCTCCAGAAGGTCTGAGTATTTCACGTGCAGCGCTAGCTGTGATAAGCCATTAGCCAGCGCCGCATTAAAGTAAACGACAGGTAAAATTGAAATCTGGCCTGCCAAGCCGTAGCTCGGAGCGCAGCAGTGTGCGAAGACTGGAGGCGAGGGTCGGAATCGAACGAGGAAGCTTTACCGTTCCGAGCCTAACACACTCTGTTTCAAGGCTTATTATAGCCTCGTTTTACAAGCGTTCAAGCTGCTTTTTTGACTGCTCGTTCAACGCCCACTCATTGCCCCGTTACCGCCCCTTTATTGCTCGTCAGGTGAAGAATCAGGTGAAACTTTTTCGAATGTCAACGGCGGCGCACGAGAAATGCAACAGCGCCAACGACCAGCAACCCAAAAGCCGATGGTTCAGGCACGGGCAACATTACGCCATGGAAGGCTAATCCATAAGGAGCAGATAACCCGGAGGCAAAGGTACTTCGCGTTCCGTCTGGCGTGAATTCATTAATAGAGCCGGTCCCTCGCTCCGCCTCAAATAGATTGCCAGCGCCGTCAAAGGCCAATCCAATAGGAAGATTCAGCCCGGAGGCAAAAGTGCTCCGCGTTCCGTCTGGCGTGAATTCATAAATGTAGCCGGTGCCAGGCGGGCCGCCGGTCGACACAAACAGGTCGCCCGCGCTGTTAAAGGCCAGTCCTGAAAGAGTAGACAACCCGGAGGCAAAAGTGCTTCGCACTCCGCTCGGCGTGAATTCATAGATGTTGCCGCTGCCTTGATTCGCCACAAACAGATTGCCCGAGCTGTTAAAGGCCAGTGCAATAGGATGGATCAATCCGGAGGCAAACGTGTTTTTCACTCCGCTCGGCGTGAATTTATAGATGTTGCCACTGCCCCAATCCGACTCAAACAAATCGCCTGCGCTGTCAAAAGCCAGTCCGTTGGGTAGATTCAACCCGTCGGCAATGGTGCTTCTAAATCCCTGCGTCGTGAATGCGTAAATGAAACTGGAATTCAAATTCCGGTCCGCCACAAACAGATTGCCCACGCTGTCAAAAGCCAGTCCAGCGGGATTAACCAACCCGGAGGTAAAGGTGCTTTGCGTTCCACTCGGCGTGAATTCATAGATGCATTTGGTGTCGAAATCCGACACAAACAGATTTTGCGCCTGGGCGCCGGAGGCAACCAGCAGCACCGTTCCCACAAAGACCGTTCCCCTAAATGAATGATACGCGGCACGAATGATGGATTTGCAGTTCGATTCCATATGGTTTCATGGCTTCAAGTTTCTTCCCGACTGATTAATTACGATTCTACACGCTCCTCCTTTTTTGTCCATTCAATGTTATTCACGTCCGAGCGAGTCCCATGAAACCGATTAATTCACTTTATTCAGCTTCCAATGAATTAATGGCTTAATTGCTCGTTACGCTCGGACAATACGGTCTGATTAGTGGCGTAAAGGGCTCAGTCAATAGTTATGTGGTATTTGACTCCCCTTTCTGATTTGTAAACAGCTCCGGGCCGGATAAGTGCATATCTTCGATGTGAAATTTTCGCTATCACCGGGGGCATTTTTGAGTATCTTGCACTCAGTCGTTTTATGGCCGCCGCCATCCAATTCATCCTGAACGGCCGGATCGTCAGGGTTGACAATTGTTCTCCCAACACGACGCTGCTTGAATTCCTGCGCGGCGCCGGCCTGACCGGCGCCAAGGAGGGCTGCGCCGAGGGCGACTGCGGCGCGTGCTCGGTCGTCATGATTGACCGCGACGCTCAAGGGCGGCCTTGTTATCGCGCCATCAACAGTTGCCTCGTGCCGCTCTGCCTGATGGCGGGGCGTGAAATTATCAGTGTCGAAGGCGTCGCCAACTCCGCATTCGACACTTCCCATTCCGCATTCCGCACACCCCACTCCGAACTCCGAACTCCGAACTCCGAACTCCAAAATCTGCATCCCGTGCAGCAAAAGATGGTCGAGTGCCACGGTTCCCAATGCGGCTACTGCACCCCAGGGTTCATCATGTCGCTTTTCGAGGGTTATTACCGCGACGACATTCATCAGCACGACAAACTGGACGATCAACTCAGTGGCAATCTATGCCGCTGCACCGGCTACCGCCCGATTCGCGACGCCGCCATCGAGGCGTTCGCCTTCCGTAGCAGCCGACGCAAGTCGGCTCAAAACAAAACCCAAAATCAGTCAGAGCAGACTGACGTCGGCTGCTACGAGGATACGTTCGCCGAACGGCTGAAAAAGGCCGGCGCCGGGCCGGACGGTGTCGAGTACGAATTCGAGAATGAGAAATTCTTCCGGCCAACCTCGCTGGCCCGGCTTTTGAATCTGCTCCAGCAGTTTCCCGACGGGCGGCTCGTTGCCGGCGCGACGGAACTCGGCCTCGACATCGCCAAGCGTTACAAGAAATTCCCGACGCTTATTTCCGTCGAAGCCGTGGCCGAGTTGAAAGAAATCAAATCCACCGAAACCGAATGGCACATCGGTGCCGCAGCGACGCTGACGCAGATCGAAGAAAAAATGGCCGGGGAATTTCCCGCGCTCGGCGACATGCTGCGCGTGTTCGGTTCGCGGCAAATTCGCAATCGCGCCACGATGGGCGGCAACCTCGTCACCGCCTCGCCCATCGGCGACAGCGCGCCCGTGCTGCTGGCGCTGGATGCGAAAGTGGTGCTTGTAGGACAGGCTTCCAGCCTGTCTCCATCTAAAACGGAAAAGTTAGGGACCGGCGCGACGCCTGTCCTACAGAAACGGGTCTTGCCCATCAGCGAATTCTTCGTCGCTTATCGCAAGACCGCGCTCCAGACGGGCGAGATTTTGAAAGCCATCATCGTGCCGCGCGGCATTTCAAAACCGGGGTGCACGCGCAAATGTTCGTGGTTCAAGGTGTCCAAACGGCGCGAGATGGACATCAGCACGGTGGCCGCCTGCTTCACGGTGGATTTGGACAAACAGAACGTCGTGCGCCACGCCCGCCTGGCCTACGGTGGCGTTGCGGCGATGCCCTCACGCGCGAAGAAGGCCGAGTCGGCGCTGCTCGGAAAAGTTTGGAGCAAAGAAACCATTGAAAACGTGCTGCCGATTTTGCGGACGGAGTTTACACCCATCTCCGATGTTCGCGGCTCGGCGGATTATCGAAGCGGATTGGTCACCAGTTTGCTGGAAAAGTTTTTTGCAGATGAATCGGAGCGCGGCGTTCACGCCGCTTCACCGTTTGAACGCGGAAGCGGCCTAAAGTCCGCGCTCCAACGCCCTCCGCCCCACGAGAGCGCGCACAAACACGTCACCGGCGAAGCGGTTTACACCGATGACCAGCTCGCCGGCAAAAACGTGCTGGAAGTCTGGCCGGTTTGCGCGCCGCATGCGCGCGCCAGGATTCTCAAGCGCGACGCGACCGCCGCCCGCCAGGTCCCCGGCATCAAAGCCGTGCTGCTGGCCGAGGATGTTCCGGGCACCAATGACGTCGGCGCGGTCAAGCGGGACGAAATCCTGCTCGCCGACAAGGAAGTGGTCTTCCACGGGCAAATCGTCGCGCTGGTCATCGGCGAATCACCGGAGGCCTGTCGCGCCGCGGCGGCAAAGGTCGTGGTCGCTTACGAGCCGCTGTCGCCGGTGCTCACGTTAACACAGGCCATCGAGTCCGGCAGTTTTCACAACGAGCCGAACTTCATCCGGCGCGGGGATTGCGATCAGGCGTTGAACGCCGCGCCTTCGACCCTCGAAGGCAGTTTTGAATTGGGTGGCCAGGAGCATTTTTACCTGGAGACGCAGGCGGCCTGGGCCGAACGCGGCGAAGACGGTTCGATGCTGGTCGTCTCCTCGACGCAGCATCCCAGCGAAGTGCAAAGCGTCGTCGCCCGCGTCCTGAACGTTCCCGCCAACAAAGTTATCGTCCAAAGCCCGCGCATGGGCGGCGGTTTCGGCGGCAAAGAAACGCAAGCGGCCACACCGGCGGCGCTGGCGGCGCTGGCGGCGCGCCACACCGGCCAGCCGGTGCGCGTGCGCTGGAACCGCGACCAGGACATGATCCTGACCGGCCATCGCCATCCGTTCCTGACGCGTTTCAAGGCGGGGTTTGACAAGCGGGGCATGTTGTTGGCGGCGAGGATTCACCTTTTTTCCAACGGGGGCTGGTCGCTGGATTTGTCGCAGGCGATTACCGACCGGGCGTTGTTCCATCTCGACAACGCCTATTACATCCCGGCGATCGAATTTCGTGGGCAGGTGGCAAAAACGAATCTGTCGTCGAACACCGCCTTCCGCGGGTTCGGCGGGCCGCAAGGAATGCTGGTCATCGAGGAGATCCTGGATCGCATCGCGCGCCGGCTGGGACTGGCGCCGGAAGTTGTCCGCGAGCGCAATCTTTATCGCGCCAAAGGCGAAACGAACACGACGCCTTACGGCCAGGAAATCGGGGACAACCGCATCCAGACGATCTGGCGCGAGTTGAAGCAGACGAGCCACCTGGCGCGGCGGCGGAAAGAAATTGCGAAGTGGAACGGGAAAAACCCGCACCACAAACGCGGCATCGCCATGACCCCGGTGAAGTTCGGCATCAGCTTCACCCTCACGCATCTTAACCAGGCCGGCGCTTTGGTGCTGGTTTACCAGGACGGCTCCGTGCAGGTGAACCACGGCGGCACCGAGATGGGCCAGGGGATTCACACCAACATCATGGCCATCGCCGCGCAGGAACTGGGCGTCAAACCCGAACAGGTGCGCGTCATGCCGACGAGCACGGACAAAGTGCCAAACACATCGGCGACCGCGGCTTCCTGCGGAACGGATATGAACGGGGCGGCGGTGAAGAACGCCTGCGAGATTTTGCGGGAACGACTCGCTCCCGTAGCAGCCGACGTGAGTCGGCTCACTTCGAAAAACAGTCAGAGCCGATTTACATCGGCTGCTACGGACATGGTTTTCGCGGACGGGTTCGTTTTCCAACAAAAGCATCCCGAAACAAAAATTCCTTTCGCTGAAGTCGTAAAAGCCGCATATCTGTCACGCGTCAGCCTGTCGGCCACAGGCTATTACCGGACACCGGGCATTCACTGGGATCGCGCGGCGGGCCGGGGCAGGCCGTTCCACTATTTCGCCTGCGGCGCGGCGGTGACGGAAGTGGAAGTGGACGGGTTTACCGGCATGCACCGGGTGCTGCGCGTGGACATTTTGCATGACGCGGGCAACTCGATTAACGAAGGCGTCAATCGCGGGCAGATCGAAGGCGGCTTTGTGCAGGGCCTGGGCTGGCTGACGACCGAGGAACTCCAGTGGAATGACGAGGGCCAACTGCTGACGCACTCGCCGGACACGTACAAAATCCCGTCCGTCGGCGACACGCCACAGATTTTCAACGTGACGTTGCTCGGGAATGCCGCGCAAAAAGAGGTCATTTACGGCAGCAAAGCCGTTGGCGAACCACCGTTGATGCTGGCCATTTCCGCGCGCGAAGCGATTCGCGATGCCGTGGCTGCGTTTGGTCCGGCGGGCCGGGAAGTGCCGCTCGCAGTGCCCGCGACCTGCGAGGCGATTTGGTTTGCGATTCGGAAACGCAAAGACGCGCCGACTCGCGTGGGAGCGACCGCGGAACCCGCGTCCGTTGCGAAGTAACTATGCTTGAACGATTCTTCCGCCTTTCGGAAAACAACACGACGGCGCGCACCGAGGTGCTGGCCGGCTTGACGACGTTCCTGACGATGGCCTACATCATCGTCGTGCAACCGGCGGTGTTGTCGGGCGCCATGTTCGGGACGCCGACGGGCATGGATTTTGGCGCGGTGACAACGGCCACGTGTCTCGCCGCCGCGATGGCCACGGCGCTCATGGCGTTGCTGGCGCGTTATCCCATCGCGCAAGCGCCGGGCATGGGTGAAAATTTCTTCTTTGTGTTTTCGGCCATCCCCGCCGCCGCTGCCGCTGGGTTCACCAACAGCTGGCAGGTTGCGCTCGGAACCGTTTTTGTATCGGGGATTTTATTTTTGATTCTGTCGCTCGCCGGTCTGCGCGAAATGATTTTCAATGCCATCAGCCCCAGCATGAAATGCGCGATTGCGGCGGGCATCGGCCTGTTCATCGCGTTCATCGGGTTGCAAAACGCCGGCGTCATCGTCAAAGACCCCGGCTCGGCGGTGAAGTTGAACGCGCACTTCGCCTCGCCCGACCTGATGGTGTTTTTCGCCGGCCTGCTGACCACGGCGGTGCTGCACGCCCGCAAAGTCCGCGGCTCGATTCTGTGGGGCATCGTCGCGGCAACGGCACTGGCGGTCGCGTTGAAACTGGCATTGCCGCCTTCCGGCTCACCCCTGGTCGCCAATTCGATGCTGGTGAAACAATTTGTTTTCGCCAAGGGCGTCGTCGCCGCGCCACCGTCGCTCGCGCCAACGTTTTTCCAAATGGACATCATTCACGCGCTGTCGCCGAAAATGCTGCCGTTCGTTTTTGTGTTTCTGTTCATGCTCGTGTTCGACGCCATTGGCACGCTGATTGGCGTTTGCGAACAGGCCGGGTTCATGCGCGACAACAAACTGCCGCGCGCGAAGCAGGCGATGGTTTCCGATGCCGTCGGCACGGTGGCGGGCGCGGCGTTGGGCACCAGCACGGTGACGAGCTTCGTCGAAAGCGCGGCGGGCGTGGAACAGGGCGGACGCACCGGGCTGACCGGCCTGGTTGTGGCCGCGCTGTTTTTGCTGGCGCTGTTTTTCAGTCCGCTGATTGCCATGGTCGGCAGCTACCCGCCCATCACCGCGCCCGCGCTCGTCATCGTCGGCGCGATGATGGCGCAAAATGCCGCCCGGATTGACTGGAAAGATTACACGGAATCCGTGCCCGCGTTCCTGGCGATGATTGGCATTCCGCTGTCGTATTCGATTGCCGACGGCCTCGCGCTGGGCTTCATCAGCTACCCGATCATCAAACTTTTCAGCGGACGCGGGCGCGAAGCGGGCTGGCTGACTTACCTTCTCGCCATCGTGCTCGTGTTGTATTTCATTTTTGTGCGGAGTAAGATGGGTTGAAGTTGCAAGAAAACACATGCGGAACATCCAACAAAAACTAAGCATCGCACGGGGCGAACAGCCGGCGGAGCTGCTCTTCAAAAACGCCCGGCTCGTGAATGTCTTGAGCGGCGAGATTCATCCCGCGAACGTGGCGGTGGATGACGGGCGGGTCATCGGCATCGGTGATTACCGGGCACGGCGGGTGATTGACCTGCGCGGCTCGTATCTGGCGCCGAGTTTGATTGACGGGCATTTTCACGTTGAAAGCTCGATGCTGACCGTGCCGGAATTCGCGCGGGCGGTCGTGCCGCACGGCACGGGCGCCGCGGTGATTGACCCGCACGAATACGCCAACGTGCTCGGACTCGACGGCATCCGCTACATTTTGGAGTCGTCCAAAAAACTGCCGCTGGATTTTTTCATCATGCTGCCCTCGTGCGTCCCGGCGACGCCACTGGAGACGGCGGGCGCGCGGATCACGGCGGATGATTTGCGATTGATGATCCACGACGAGCGCATCGCAGGCGTGGGGGAGATGATGAATTTTCCCGGCGTTTTTCTCGGAGCCAAAAGCGAGCTGGCCAAGATTGACGCGGGCAAGGGCAAATGCGTGGACGGACACGCGCCCGGCCTGCGCGGGAAAAATCTCAACGCCTACGTGCTGGCCGGCGTGCGCTCGGACCACGAATCCGTCGAGGTCGAGGAAGCGAAAGAAAAGCTGCGCCTCGGCATGCACATTCTCTTGCGCGAAGGCAGCACGGAACGAAATCTGGCGCACCTGCTGCCGCTCATCAATGCGCACAACGCGCAAAACTGCTCCTTCGCCACCGACGACAAGCTCGCCGGCGACCTCGTGACCGAAGGTCACATTGACCATTGCGTGCGCAAGGCCATCCGGCTCGGCCTGCCGCCCATCAGCGCGCTGCAAATCGCCACCATCAACCCCGCGCGGCATTACCGTCTGCAAAACCTCGGCGCCATCGCGCCGCGCTTCTGGGCGGACTTTATCGTGTTCGACAACTTGAAAAAATTTTTCATCCGCCAGGTTTACAAAAAGGGCGTGCTGGTTGCGGAAGACGGACGGTATCTTGGCCGGACGCCGGCCAAAATCGGCCTGCCCCGCAGCACCATGAATTTGCGCTATCAACCGCGCGACTTCCGCGTCCGGGCCGGCGGTGGGAAAAAAATCAAGGTCATCGAAATCGTCCCGCAGCAAATTGTCACCCGGACTGCCATCGTCACGCCGAAAGTTGAAGACGGTGAAGTTGTTGCCGACACGAAGCGCGATATTCTCAAGCTGGTCGTGGTGGAACGGCACCGCGCGACCGGCAACGTCGGCGTCGGGTTCGTGCGCGGCTTCAAATTAAAGACCGGGGCGCTCGGGTCCACCGTGGCCCATGACGCCCACAACGTTGTGGTGGTGGGCGTCACGGACGGCGACATCCTGATGGCTATTGATGAACTGGCACGACTGCAAGGCGGCCAGGTGGCGGTGGCCAACGGCAAGGTTCAGGCCCGGCTGGGGCTGCCCATTGCGGGATTGGTATCCGACCGGCCGTTGGCGGAAGTCATCAAAAGCATTGCGGATTTGAACGTCGCGGCCCGCGCGATGGGCTGCGAGTTGCCGGTGCCCTTCATGACCCTCTCGTTCCTGAGCCTTTCGCCCATTCCCGAGTTGAAGCTCACCGATCAGGGACTCATCGACGCGGTCAAAATGCAGCGCACGGAACTTTGGGTTAGGGGTTGAGATGTGCCGCACGCACTACTAACTCCCTCGCCCCGCCAAAGCGGGGAGAGGGCCGGGGTGAGGGGATTTGATCTTTTAAAAATTTAAACGCGCCTCCTCACCCCGGCCCTCTCCTCCCTTGGGGGAGGAGAGGGAGAAAAATGGTGGGATCATCAAAGTGCCCGGTTCACACGGGCGCAAACATTAAAACCAGTTCATCCACGCGAGCGGACCTGTTGGTTGAACTCTTCTATCAACTGGTCGAAATACGCGACTTCGTCCTCAAACAAGGCCCGCCAGTATTCCGGATTCCATTGTTCCGTCAGCTCGGCTGAAGTTTTGCCCTGTTGCTCGACCCAGGTGTAATACTTCAAGTTGTGAATCGCCTTGCGCTCGGGGAAGGTCAGTTCCTTGAAGTAATCCACGCTTTGATGCGCCAGCGGGCCGGCGAAGTCGGCGACTGCGTCTTGGGCGCGATATGCGCCGCGCTCTTTTTTCAATTCTTCAACGCGCGAACCGTAGAGTTCGGTCGAGTCGGTGAACACGGTGAAAATCACGTCGCGCTCAGTCAGTTCAAAGTGCTTCGCGGTCTTGATGGCGGCGAGGAGGTTGCAGATGCCGGAAATGCCGAGCAGCGGGAGCGATCTCAACTCTTTCGTATTCACGCCGAGCGAGGCGAGGTGTTTGCGTCCGGCGGGTTCATTGAACAGCCGCAGGATTCTCATGCAATCCTCATCGTCAATCGCGGCCACGGCGTCGGTGTTGCGGACGTTGTGAACCCACGGAATGTGTTTGTCGCCGATCCCTTC
The DNA here is from genome assembly GCA_036803685.1 of Verrucomicrobiota bacterium. Lineage (GTDB taxonomy): Bacteria > Verrucomicrobiota > Verrucomicrobiia > Limisphaerales > UBA11358 > UBA11358. The sequence goes on from DAIRTX010000035.1 coordinate 12,670, forward strand.
GATGCGATGATCGCCGAAGCCGTTCATCAGCAGCGTCGGGCATTGCAACGCTTCGGTCGCGACGATCTTTAGTGCAGGATGCTGCTTCTTCAGGTAATCGCCTGCTGCGATTGTTCCGGCTGAACCGGTCGCGGAGATGAAAGCCGCCGCGCGCAATGGAGCGCGGCGTTCACGCCGCTTCAGTTCGGAGGGTGACGCGGCCTGAAGGCGCTCCAAGGCGCTCAGTCCTTGGAAAACTTCGTCAATCGCCGGGCCGGTCACGTTGTAGTGGAAGATTGGATTACCGAATTCTTCAAACTGGTTGAAGATGACGTTCATCGGATCGCGCTTCAGTTCCCAGCATTTGTCGTAGATTTCTTTGACGTTCGATTCGCAGCCGGGCGTGGCGATGATCTGGGCGCCGATTTTCTTCAGCCAATCGAAGCGTTCGCGCGACATGCCCTGCGGCAGAATCGCGATGGACGTGCAGCCCAGCACGGCGCAATCAAACGCGCCGCCGCGGCAATAATTTCCCGTCGAAGGCCAGGCAGCCTTGTGTTTCTCCGGATCGAACTCGCCGCTCACGAGTCGCGGCACCAGACAGCCGAATGCCGCGCCGACCTTGTGCGCCCCGGTGGGGAAATATTTGCCGACCAGCCCGATCACGCGCGCCTTCACGCCGGTGATCGCCGGCGGAATTTCCAGATAATTCACGCCGCCGTAGAGGCCCGACTTCACGTCGTTCTTCCACGTAATGCGGAAGAGATTCACCGGGTTCACGTCCCACAGCCCGACGCCTTTGAGCTTCCGCTTGATGGCTGGCGGGATGAGTTCCGGATTGCGCAGTTGTGCAAAGGTCGGCAGCAGGATGCCGCGTTTGCGGCAGCGCGCCGCGGTTTTCTTGATGACCTCCGGATGCAGGCGTTTGATGATTTTGGACATGGCTAGCAAATCTTACGAGGAAACGCTGCAAAAGTGAATGCAAGAAAAGTCCCGCGAATTTTTCGCGAATTATTTGAGCAGCTTGCCGAGCGCGGCCAGCGGCGATTTCACGCGCGCCAGGAAAATCATCGCCGCGATGACGAACGGCTTGAAGCTCGCCTCGCGATACGTCGCGATGCGGTATTTCTCGAACACGCCCGCCGACACTTCGCCTTGCGCGCAGCTCACGCTCGAGATGTCCGCGGGCAGACAGTGCAGGTAGAGTGCCTTGCCGCCTTTGGTGAGTTTCATTTTCTTCTCGTCGCATTCCCAGTTCTTGAAGCGCGCGTTGTTCGCCAGGCATTCCTGCTCCAGCGCCTTCAACCCGTCGCGGTCGCCCTGCTTTAACAAGGGCGTGCGCCTCTGCATTACCGCGTAAGGCGCCCACGATTTCGGATAAACCACGTCGGCACCGCGGAATGCTTCTTCCATGCTCGTCACCACTTCAAATTTCCCGCCGCACTTCGCGCTGTTCTTCTTCGCCAGTTCGACCACGTCCGGGATCAAGCCGTAACCCTCCGGGTGCGCCAGCGCCACGTTCATCCCGAACCGGGTCATCAGGCCAATGATGCCCTGCGGGACGGACAGCGGCTTGCCGTAACTCGGCGAATACGCCCAGGTCATGGCAATTTTCTTGCCGCGCAGTTTCTCCAACGAACCGAAATGACTCTTGAGATGAACCAAATCCGCCAGGCTCTGCGTCGGATGGTCAATGTCGCATTGCAGATTGACCACCGTCGGGCGCTGATGCAGCACGCCTTTCTCGAAACCTTCCTGCACCGCCTTCGCCACTTCGCGCATGTAACTGTTCCCCTCGCCGAGATACATGTCGTCGCGGATGCCGATGACCTCGGCCATGAAGGAAATCATGTTCGCCGTTTCGCGCACCGTCTCGCCGTGCGCGATCTGGGATTTCTCCTCGTCAAGGTCCGCCAGGCCCAAGCCCAGTGCATTCGCCGCCGAAGCGAAGCTGAAACGCGTTCGCGTTGAGTTGTCGCGGAAAACGGAAATCGCCAGCCCGGTGTCGAAAACCCGGAAGGACTTCTTCGCCTTGTGCAACTCGGAGAGACATTCGGCGACGAGCGTGAGCGCGCGGATTTCGTCATCCGTTTTTTCCCAGGTCAGGAGAAAATCTTTCCCGTAAGGGTTAATTTTGAGGGCCTGCAATGCGCCGAAATGTTTCTTCAATGTCTTCATGTTTTCGTAAATTGTTTTGTGCGTAGTCAGGAGCGCGGGCTTCAGCCCGCTTCAACTTTCGCCAACGCGGTGTCTTTGGAACTCTTCTTAGCCGCTGGTTTCTCGGTCGTTGATGCGGACTGAAGTCCGCGCTCCTCGCGCTGGTAATGACCCGCAGCCTTTTCAATCGCGTCAATGATCTGCTGGTAGCCGGTGCAGCGACAGAGATTCCCGTTGATGGCCTGGCGAATCTGTTCGCGCGTTGGGCACGGATTCTTCAGCAGGAACGCGTGCGCGGTCAACACCATGCCCGGCGTGCAGAAGCCGCATTGGATCGCGCCGCAATCCATGAACGCCTGTTGCAGCGGATGCAGCGTGCCGTCCGCCGCGGCCAGGCCTTCGATGGTCAGAATCCGCTGGCCGGCGAAATCCTTCACGCGCTTGATGCAAATCCGGATCGGCTCGTCGTTCACGAGGATCGTGCAAGCGCCGCACGCGCCGATGTCGCAGGCGTTCTTCGCACCGGTCAGGTCGAGATCCTCACGCAAAAACTCGACGATCCGCTTATCCATCGCGGCGGCGGGGACTTCGATTTCCTTTCCGTTGACGAACAATTTCATTTGCATCCCTCCCCGCAAGTCGTGGGTTCAGGCAACGCGCCCAAATGAACCGGCAACGAAAAATGCCGCCGGCCCGTCGCGTTGAAGATTGCGTTGGCAATCGCCGGCGCGAGAATCTCGTTCGCCGGTTCGCCGATGCTCTTCGCGCCCGTCGGCGAAACCGGATCGGGATTCTCGATGATGATGGCCTTCATCTCCGGCAGATCCATCGAGCGCGGAATGCGATAGGTGTTGAGGTTGAGCGTGGTCATTTTGCCATCGGGCGCTTTCACTTCCTCGTGCAGCCCGTAACCCGCGCTCATCGCCATGCCGCCGTAAATCTGCCCGCGCACCATCTCCGGATTCACCGCGCGGCCCACGTCGTGCGCGGCGACGGCGTTGAGCAACTTCACCTTGCCGGACTTTTTATTCACGGTCAACTCGACCGCCTGACAGCCATAGACCCACGTGAAATAAGCGTCGCCCTGGCCGGTGTGCTCGTCCCAACTCACACGCGGCGCTTTGAATGTGCCGAGCGCAAACGGAAACTTCTGCATCTGCCACATCTGCCGCATCGCGTCGTCGAAGGCGATGCGGTCGGTGTCCGACCTCCCATAGATGAAATTGTTTTTGAACCGCACTTCATCCGCCGTGCAGCCCAGCTTCCCGCAAAACGCCCCGGCAATTTTCTTTTTCAACTCACGCGCCGCGAGTGTCACCGCGCCGCCACCCATGATCGTGCCGCGGGAGGCGACCGTCGTGCCGCTGTCGGGAATGTTCGAGGTCGAAGAACGCCGGTAGCGGATCCGATTCAGGTCCACGCCCAACTCCTCCGCGAGCAACAGCGACATCGCTGACTCCGAGCCTTGCCCGTTCTCGTGAACGCCGACCTCGACGAAGATTGAGCCGTCGGCTTGTGCGTTGATAATGGCTGCGCAAAAATCCACGCCCTCCGCGCCGAGGCTCACGCCGCGATAACTCATCGCCAGGCCGATGCCGTAAAGCTCGCTGGCATCGCCTTTGCCATGCGCACATTTCGCGAGTTTCTTTTCGTAATCCATTTCACGCAGCACGGTGTCCAACGCCTGTTCCATCGCCACTTTGTGGCCGTCGAGTTTTTGCCCGGTGATCGTCACGCTGCCCTGGCGCACCATGTTGCGGCGACGGAATTCAATTCCCGAAATGCCGGCCCGCTGCGCCGCAATCTCGACCATTTGCTCGATGACGAAATTCATTTGCGGCGAACCAAACCCGCGCATCGCGCCGGCGACGACATTGTTGGTGTAAACGCCGAACGTGTCGCAGTGAACATTCTCGACGACATAAGGCCCGCAGCATTGCACCGTCGAGCGCCACGTGACCCACGGAGTGACCGAGCAATACGCGCCGCCGTCGGCAATGATTTTGCATTGCACGGCCGTGATGCGGCCCGCCTTCGTCACGCCCATCCGGTAATGGACGCGATACGGATGGCGTTTGTAACTCTCGCGCATGGACCAATCGCGGCGATAAACCATCTTCACCGGGCGATTCAACAGCTTCGCAGCGAGGGCGGTGCGCGCGCAGACGATTGCGGCGGTGTCATCCTTGCCACCGAACCCGCCGCCCATCGGCGTGCCGATGACCTCGACTTCCGAAAGCGCCACGCCCAGGCACGCCGCCACAAAACGGCGCGTGCTGAACGGATGCTGCATGCTGCCGTAAACTTCGATCACGCCATCGGTGGAACGCGGCACGCAAACCGCCGCCTCGGTTTCCATGTAGGCGTGCTCGACGAATTGCGTCTGAAACTTTTCCTCGATGACGAAATCGGCCTGGCGGAAGCCCGCCTCGACATCGCCACGTCGGACGACATGCGTGTTGACGATGTTCGTGCCGTGGTTCTCGTGAACGAGCGGCGCGCCCGGCAGCATCGCCGCCTCCGGATCGAGCACCGCAGACAGCGGTTCAGCGTTCACCTTCACCAACTGCGCCGCGCGAATCGCGATCGCGCGCGTCTCCGCGACGACGACAGCGACGACGTCGCCGTGATAACGAATTTTATCATCCGCAAAGATGCGGAAGTCCCGGATGATCTGGCCGAACCGATTTGCCCCCGGAACATCCTTCGCGGTCAGCACTTTGATCACGCCGGGGAAGTTTTCCGCCTCCGCGGTGGTGATCGCGATGAGCTTCGCGTGGACGTAATCGGAATAGACCGGCGCCGCATGAAGCAGGTTGGCGAATTTCAGGTCGTCGGTGAACTTCGCCCGGCCGGTCACCTTGGCATACGCATCGTTGCGCCAGCTTTTTTTGTCTAGTTCCGGCATAGGCACGCTCCGCCGGGCAGGCTGCCCTCGAGCAATTGGTTGTTGGAGACTACCACTTCACCGCGAACAAGAACATATTTAAAATCCAGCGTGCTGCTCTGGTCGGGATAGGTTTCGTAGGAACCCGCCAGGCTCGATTGAATGGTTTTTGCCTGGCCATGAATATCGACGATCGACAGGTCTGCGTCGGAACCCACTTTGATGGTCCCCTTTTGCGGATAAATCCGGAAGGCCTTCGCCGGGGCGGTGGCGATGCGTTGCGCCAGCTCGATGAGCGCGTTGGAAGAATGCGGTCGCAAGAGCGCATAAGCCAGGTGAGGCAAAGCGCCAATTCCCGCAATGCCATTGGGAACGTCGCGAATGTCCGAATGCCAGTCGTCTTTGTCGGCTTTCTTGAACGCGCAATGGTCGGTGGCGAAGAGATCGATTGCGCCTTTGCCCGCCTGCGCGCGCAACTGCTGTTGGTCCGGTTCGCTTCGCAACGGCGGCGTGCAAAGCCAGCGATGCCCGTTCGGTTTCTGCAACCAGGAATTATTCAGCCACAAATAGTGCGGCGCGGTTTCACAGGTGACCGGGGCCTCGCGCCGGGCGCGTTGAACCAGTTCCACCCCTTCCGGTGTGGAGACGTGGACGATATGGACGCGCGCATGATATTTCGTCGCGATCTTCAAAACCTCGGCGATGGCTTTTATTTCGGCCTCCTTTGGCCGCATCAGGGAATGCGTGAAGGGCTGGCTTAAATCCAGCCGGCCAGCGTCAACCCGGTTGAGAACCTCCTCATCTTCGCAATGCACCAGAAACTGGGCGTCGCGCGGTGCAAGTTTCTTCACGACTTCTTCAATCTGTTTGTAATCGCTGAAAATTCCCGCCTTTTTGTACGTCGTGTAAAGCTTGATGGATCTGAAGCCGGATTGGATGGCCTTTTCAATCTCGTGGTAGCCATCCTCGTCAAAGACGGTGGGTGTGAGATGCCACATATAATCGCAGTAACAATGGCCTCTGGCTTTTGCTTTTGCGTTCGCGATGGCTTCCGGCAGCCGCTCGTGCCGGCCTTGAGTAATGAACGTGTAAATCGTCGTGACACCGTTTTGCACGGCAACCTGTGTGCCGGTCTGATAAGTGTCAGCGAGATAAAACCTGCCAATCTGATCATCGAGGTGGGTGTGGATATCAATGAAGCCCGGGAGGACAAACAATCCCTTCGCGTCAATTATCCTGGCGGAGCGGATTGCGTCGGGAAAAGGGCCCAAGGCCGCGACCTTCCCGTTTTCGACGAGAATGTCTGCCGCTTCGATTGCGTTTTCGAAGCAGACCTTTCCGTTGCGAATCAACACTTTCATGGCCGGGCCGCCAGTGAATCGATTCCTTCCATCGTTGGCTCCACCGAGACCGGCAGCGGGACACCTTTCAGGGCGGCATCCACGTCCTTCAGGCCGTGCCCCGTGATCAGCAGAACGATTTGCTCGTTCCGCTCAAGCAACCGCGAGTTCCGAAGTTTTTTCAACGCCGCGACGGTCGCCGACGCAGCGGGTTCCGCAAACACGCCGGCCTTCGCCGCCAGGAGCCGTTGTCCGTCCAAAATCTCTTCATCCGTCACGGTCACAGAAAACCCTCCGCTTTCGCGAACGGCCGCGCGGGCCATGTGAGCATTGGAAGGAATGGACACCGAAATCGAATCCGCGATCGTATGCGGCCGGTCGGCGTTGCGGTAATTTCCACTGGTGATGTAATGGTGAATGGCCGCCGAGGTTTCGGCCTGCACACAGACCAGCCGCGGGAGTTTGTTGATCAACCCCGCCGCTTTGGCATCATAAAACGCCTTGAAAACTCCGCTGATAATCACGCCGTCGCCAGTGGGCACCAGGATGACATCCGGCGTTTTGAATTTGTTCTGCTGCAAAATTTCCAATCCGACGGTCTTTTTCCCCTCTATCGTCAAGGGATGATACGCCGTATTCCGATTTAATCCCCCGCGCCGGGCGGTGTATTCGAGCGAGAGGCGAAAAGCGTCGTCGTAGGTTCCCTTGATCGGTATGACCCGCGCCCCGTAAAGGAGCATCTGCACAAGTTTGGCTTTCGGCGCAGTTTCCGGGACCAGGATAATGGCCTGCCTGCCCGCGGCGGCGCAGACGGCGGCCAACGCGCTCGCCGCATTGCCGGTGGAAGCCGTCACGACACATTTTTCGCCCAGCCGGGCGGCCTCGGCCACCACCAGGAACGAAGCCCGATCCTTCAATGATCCGCTGGGATTCAGCCCGTCATTTTTTACCCAGAGATTTTCGCAGCGCAGTTCCCTGCCCAGAGCCGCCACCGGGTGGAAGGGTGTGCCGCCGACCGGGTAGGCCGGGTAATGCTTCTTTTCCACCGCCGAAAAGAGGGCCCAATCCGGATTCGCCTTCTTGAACTTTTTCCGTATGGCACCGTAATCAAACCGGGCCGACAGCACTCCAACGAGCGGGATCCCCGGACGATATTGCTTCGCGCAGGCCGGGCAGAGGTATCGCACCTCATCCCTCCGGTAACTTTTCCCGCACGTGCTGCACTGGTAAAGGAATTTGGTCATTTGGTGTTGCCTCCACCCTCACCCCTCGCGGAAAAGCGGCGGTAAACCGCCCGCAGTCCAGACGCTCCGCGAAATTTGGGTGCGCCACGACACTCGCGACAGCGTTTGGACTGCGGTGGCTTCAGCACCGCTATTGACAGGTTCATGGAAGCCGGGGTGAGGGTCTGTTTCACGTTCACGGTTTCAAACCTTTCCATTCAGCTTCGCGACGAGTGCCGCATAAAACGCAACCGCTCCGCTCAGGTGCTCGATCGGGCAGGCCTCGTTGGCCGCGTGGGCATAGACTTCGTTGCCCGGTCCGAGGCCAAAGGTCGGAATGCCTTTCATGCCGGCGGTCGCAATACCGTTCGTGCTGAACGTCCACTTGTCCACGAACGGCTGCTTCCCGAGCACGCCCGCGTAAGCCTCGACGGCGTTTTTTAGATACGGAGATTTTTCATCCAGCGCCCAAGTCGGGTAGTATTTCTCGGTCGGATACACCTTGCCCGTGTAAGCCGCTTCTTCGTATTTGAGCACGTAAACTTTCGCGTCCGGATAACCAGCACGCTTCGCGGCGTCCTTCACTTCCGCGATGGCGCTCGCCTTCGTCTCGCCATACGTGAGCCGCCGGTCGAGATGAATGCCCGCCCCGTCGGCGACTGCGCACTGCGATGGGGACGACGATTTCACTTCCGAAATCGTGACCGTGCCCTTGCCGAGGAACGGATCGCGCTTGAGCCGCTCGTTGAGCTTTTCGATTTCGAGCGCGATGCGGGCGATCTTGTAGATGGCATTGTCGCCGCGCTCTGGCGCAGAGCCGTGACAGCTCTTGCCCTTCACCTCGACGCGAATCTCCATGCGACCGCGATGGCCGCGATAGATGTTCATGTTCGTCGGCTCGGTGATGACGACGAGTTCGGGTTTCAACTTCTCGACGTTGAGCAGGTATTGCCAGCAAAGCCCGTCGCAGTCCTCTTCCATCACGGTTGCCGTGAAATAAATCGTGAACTGATCATTCAAACCCAGTTCTTTGATGAGCTTCCCCGCGTGGATCATCGTGGCCACGCCGCCTTTCTGATCCACCGTGCCGCGACCCCAGATCTTTCCGGCCTTCACGAACGGCTTGAATGGATCAAACTTCCACTGCGACAAGTCGCCGGGATAAACCGTGTCCACGTGGCCGTCGAAGGCGATCACGCGTTTGCCCTTGCCGATGCGGCCGATGATGTTGCCGAGACCGTCAATGCGGATTCCGTCGAAGCCGATTTTCTGCATTTCCTTTTTGACGACGGCGATGACGTTCTTCTCCTTGGAGGAGAAGGATTGGGTGCGGACCAGGTCGGCGAGAAACCGCACGGTGTCTTTCTCCATCGCCTTGGCGCGCTTCCGGATCAGGTCGTAGGTGATCTTCGTCGCGCAAAATTTGGCGCTACGGCCAGCATCGCGCGAATCGAATTCCCTCTCCTCCCGCCGAGGGAGGAGAGGGTCAGGGAGAGGAGGCCCGTCAGCAACGCGTTTTGGAGATGCCCCTCTCCCCGGCCCTCTCCCCACTCCTTCGTCGCGGGGAGAGGGAGTGGTTTGTCGTTTGTTCATTTTCATCTTTACATTCTTTTCCATAAATCGCGTGCCAGCTCGCGGGCGCGGGCGTTCACGCGCCCCTCGTCGAGGTTCAGCGCGAGTTTCCGGTTCTCCATCAACACGTGCCCGCCGACGATGGTCGTGTCCGCCCCGGTCTGGGAAATCCCGAACACGAGATGGCCGGGCACATTTCCGCCATCCAGCGGCGTCGGCGGGTCGTAATCGAAAATCGCGATGTCTCCGGCAGCGCCTTCGCAAATCTCGCCGAAGCGCAGGCCGAAAATGCGCCCGGCAATCTTGGGGTTGTTCGCGAACAACGCGCTCGTCACTTCGCCAAATCCGACGGACGGATTCTCCGCGCGCAAATGCTGACCCCAGAGCGCGACGCGCAGTTCCTCAAGCATGTTCGTAGTCATCGCGTCCGTGCCGAGGCCGACGAGCACGCCGCGCTTGGCCAGTTCGATCACGTTTGCCACGCCGACGGCATTGTTCATGTTCGATTGCGGGTTGTGAACGACCGCGGTCCTCGTCTCCGCCAGTAAATCCATTTCGCGCCGGTTGACGTGGATGCAGTGCGCAGTGATGGAGCGCGGGCCGAGGATTTCGAACTTCTTCAGCCGTTCGACCACGCGTTTGCCACCGTGCCGCAGCGCCCAATCCTGATCGCTCTGCGCCTCGGCGACGTGGATGTGAAAGCCAGTGTGCAACTCGTGACCGAGGGTTGCGGCCTTTTCCATCGTGGCGTCGGAAATCGTGAACGACGCGTGCAAACCGAAGAGCGCTTTCACGCGGGAGTCATTCTGTCGCTGGCATTGGCGGATGAACCACACGTTCTCCGCCAACCCCTCCTTCGCGATTCGCGCGCCGTCGCGATCGGACACTTCGTAGCAGAGGCAGGCGCGCAAGCCGGTTTCACGCACGGCCCGCTCAATTGCGCCCAGCGAGCCGGCCACCGCGCCCGGACTGGCATGATGATCAATCAGAGTCGTCGTGCCGTGGCGGATCGAGCCGAGCAACGCGATCAGCGCGCTGTAGCGGCAATCTTCCGCGGTCAGCGCGGAATCCAGCCGCCACCAGAGGTTCTTGAGCACTTCGTTGAAATCTTTCGAGGGCTTCGTCCTGGTCAGCCCGCGCGCAAAGCTGCTGTAGAAATGTGTGTGGGCGTTGATGAAGCCCGGCAGAACAACCTTGCCCGTCGCATTGATGCGTTTGCCCCGGAAGTTTATGAACACCTTCTTCGGCGCGACCTTCGCCACCAAGCCGTTCTCGATTAGAACCGAATGGCCGCGCAGAACCCTGGAGGTTTTTCCCAAGGTCAGCACCGTTCCGCTTTCGATGAGCAGGGAATTGGGCATAGGAAGATTCTAAACAGCCGCCTCCTCGCTCGGAAAGCGGCGGTGAACGCGCCGCACTCCAGACGCTTCGCGAGGTTCGCCAGACTCGCAACAGGCGCGAAGCGTTTGGACTGCGGCTGCTTTAGCACCGCTATTCGTCGGCAGGCAAACTTCGAGTGTTGCGTTCATGATCAACCTTCGTTCAGCGCGGCCAGCTCCTGCGGCGTGCGGTCGCGCATCGAGATTGCGCCGGCAAAACATTTTTGCGCGCAGAGGGAGCAGCCGACGCAGTAACTCGGATCGAACACCGGCACGCCGAGACCATTCAACGTGATAGCCTGATACGGACAGCGCGCGCAGTTGCCGCAATGCTGGCAAAGCGCGGCGACGACTTGCGGCAGTTTCTTCGTCGGCGACAACGCTCCAAAGTCGATGATCGGATTCGGCAGCGCCGAGCCGATGAGTTCCTTCACCGAGCGGAAGCCGCGCTCCTCCATCAGATAGCTGAGACCGGAGTGAAGTTCGTCCACGTAGCCGAGGCCATACTTCATCACGGCGGTGCAGAACTGGACGGTCTGTGCGCCGAGCGCCAGGAAGTTCGCGGCGTCCCGGTAGGTCATCGCGCCGCCGTTGCCCGAGACGATGATGCCCGTGCTGGAAACCTTGGCGAGTGTGAGATTGCTGATCGGCAAAACGCCTTCGCCCGACATGCCAATAACGACACCTTCCTCCCATCGACGATTTTCCACTTTGCGAAACGCGAGGGACGGAAAGCTGTTGGCGAGCGTGACACCGGCTTTCTTGCCCGGGTAACGCGCGAAGACTTCCTGAATCGCTTTGATGATCGGCTGAATCGCGGTGACTGCGGCAGTGAGCTTGAACAGCTTCGGGTTGTCGCCGTCGCTCGCTTCCATGACCCAATCAATGATCTTCGCGGTCAGCGCGGCGTTCTGCGAAACAACGTCGCCGTGCGTGCCGTCGCCGCCTTGCGGGCAGGACAGACTGTATTCGACGCCCATCGCACCGGCGTTTTGCAACTTGCGCGTGTTGGATTGCCAGACGGCCTTGTCCGCCCCGTCACTACCGGTGACCGGGCCGCCGGTGGACGCGAGCGTCAAGCGATCCGGGAATTCCTTCACCAGCCGGCTGACTTCCCGGCAGACACGTTCCAGCGGGTGCGCGGAAACATTGTCGCAATTGCCGTAGGTGGAAGCGCCCATCACAAACATGTACTCTCCCGGGACGTGGATCGGCACGCTGTCGAACGCGGTCTTCATCACGCCGCCGGACCAGCCGCGCTCGTAGGCCTTGCGCATCTGCTCATAACCATCCGAGTGCGGCGCGGCGGAGAGAAGGAACGGCGAGAGAATCTTGCGGCCAAAGAAATCCGCGTCGAGCGGCACTGGACGCAACGGCACGCCGGCCAGGATGACGCGGCTCTTCGCGCGGTTCTTGAACCTGGGTTGCGTTTCGCCGCGAATGAACGCATCGGCTTCAGCGGCGGCGTTCTTGCCGCTGGCGACGGACTCCACCACGGTCGCCGAGCCGAGCACCATGTCGCCGGCGTGGAAAATTCCCCTGGCTTTCGTGACCGGCAGTTTGGTACGGCTGCCAATGGCGGAAACCACAAGGTCGAACTCCCGGAAGACTGGCGATTCCTTTTTGCTGACGACGAAATTCTCCGGCCGCGACTTTTTGCCCGGTGGCAGCATCATGCGCGCAATACGAAGGCCGGTGACGCGCTTGCCCCGGTGAACGACGGCCAGCGGCCTGGAGCAACTGGTGATCCCAACGCCGTGTTCGAGCAGCATGTCGCGCTCATACTGCGTCAGCGGCATGTCCTGCTCCCGACGGCGATAAATCAATTCGACGGAGGCAGCGCCGAGACGTTTGGCCGTTGTCGCGCAATCCGCCGCCACCGCGCCGCCGCCGAGGACGGCGACCTTTTTGCCTTTGAGTTTGAGCTGCTTTTGGTTTTCCAGAAACATCTGCCACGACAGCGTGAGTTCCTCGCCGGGAATGTTCAGCTTGATCGGTTCAGCCAGGCCGGCGCAAACGATGACGGCATCGTGCTTGGCCAGCAGTTCTTCCGGGCTGGCGGCCGCTTTGCCGTGTTTGAATTCAACCTCGCCAAGGCTCTTGAGAAATGCAATGTCGGCGCGAACGACTTGCTTGTTCAACCGGAAGTCGGGGATGAGATTCATTGCCCCGCCGGCCCGTTTTTGCTGTTCGTAAATCGCAACCTTGTAGCCGTGTTGCAAGAGCACGCTCGCCGCGCCCAAACCCGCCGGTCCTGTGCCGATGATGGCGACGGTTTTGCCATTCGATTCAGCGCGCTGGAATTTTGCCATCCCGACTTCGTTGGCCTTTTTGATGACGGTCGCTTGAACAGCGGGAATCTCAATCGGCCGGTCGAAAGTTCGCCGCGAGCACGCCTTCATGCAGAAGTAATCCGGACAGACCACGCCGCAAACCCAGCCGAGCGGGTTCGAGCCCATGATCATCGCGGCCGAACGCCGCAAGTCTGATTTCTCCCCAACCCGCGCCGCCATGATGAAGTCCGCCGGCGAACAATCTGCCGGGCACGCTTCCTTGCAGGGTTTCTCTTCGCAGTACTCGCACCGGTTCAGTTCCGCCTGTAACTGGGCGTAGGTCAGAGAGCCGTCATTCTTTTTCATAGCCCCGGTGCTGATTAACCATTTTATCGTGACATCGCAAGAATATCCCACCCACACACTTATTGCCCTTTGCTTCACTTTTTTTGGCAGCGATGGGCTGGTTGCCGTGCCTCAGCCCGATTCGCTCTTTCAACCGCCGTTTGGATGCACCAAGAACGGTTCCGCCTTCCCGACCGGCAAATCGCCTGCCGCGTTGCACTGCAATTCCTCGGAATCATCGTGCGCCGCGAAGATTTTGGAGTGCGGTGGCAGAGCGCAGCGGCGACACCGCTTTGGAACGCCGACCAACACTGTAAAAGCGGCGTGGCGCTTCGCTTCCCGCCGCACTCCAAAGAGTTTGGTTGCGGCTCTGTGATTGACAGGGCGCTTCCTGAATGATTAGTGGATGGCATGCCGGTCACTTTCCAGGACATCCAGGAGGCGGCGAACCGGATCGCCGGCCACGTCATTCAATCGCCCTGCCCGCATTCCATTCCGCTGTCCGAAGCCACGGGATTAAACGTCTATTGCAAACTGGAATACCTGCAACGCACCGGCAGTTTCAAGGAACGCGGCGCCCGCAACGCGCTCCTGACGCTCCCAGCGAAACAGAAAAAACACGGCGTGATCGCCGCGTCCGCGGGGAATCATGCCCTCGGCCTGTCTTATCACGGCCAGTTGCTCGGCATTCCGGTTACGGTCGTGATGCCCCGCTTTGCTCCGCTGATGAAAGTGGTGAATTGCCGGCGCCTGGGAGCCACGGTCGTGCTGCACGGCTCCGATCTTGCCGAAGCGCGCCTGCGCGCGGACGAAATCGCCGCCGAAAAAAGCCTTCGGTACATCAACGGATATGACGATCCCGCCATTATCGCCGGGCAGGGAACCCTTGGCCTGGAGATTGCCGCGCAGGTTCCGGACGTCGAGGCGGTGATTGTTCCCATCGGCGGCGCCGGGTTGGTTGCCGGGCTGGCACTCGCCTTGAAGACCCTCAAACCACGGGTGCGAATAATCGGAGTGGAACCCGAACGCGCCGCCAGCTTCACCGCGGCTCTGGCTGCCGGCCGGCCGGTGCCGGTTGAAGTTCAACCCACGCTCGCGGACGGATTGGCGGTGCCGCAGGTCGGCAAACACGCCTTCGCCATCGCCCGCAAACTGGTGGACAAAACCGTGCTCGTCGGCGAGCACGAGCTTGCGCTCGCCATATTGCGTCTCTTGGAACTTGAAAAGGCGGTGGTCGAAGGAGCCGGCGCCGCTCCGCTCGCTGCCTGTCTGGCCGGTCTGGTGCCGGAACTGAAAGGAAAAAACGTCGTGCTGCCATTGTGCGGCGGCAATATTGACACTCCCATTCTCGGCCGGATCCTGGAACGGGGCCTGGCCTCGGACGGGCGGCTTTGCCGCTTCACGGCAACGATCAGCGATCGTCCGGGCGGCCTGGCGCGGTTTGCGGGCCTGATTGCCGAAGCGGGCGCCAGCATAATCGAAATCGCTCACGACCGCGTGTTTGCCAGTGACGATATCAGCACGGTAAGCGTGCATTGCGTCGTCGAAACCCGGGACGCCGCTCACATCGCCAGCATCCGCGAACGCCTCGATAAAGAAGGGTTTCGGGTGTCGGCCGGTGCAACTTGACACCACCACCAACTCCCTCTCCCCGCCTGAGCGGGGAGAGGGTCAGGGAGAGGGGTTCGAGACTTGAAAAAGACGCGCCGCCTCTCCCCGGCCCTCTCCTCCACTCCGCGGAGGAGAGGGAGCAGAATGGCGGTGGTGTCAAGTTGCGCCCGGTGTCGGCGCAATGAACGTTGCGAATACCCGGTCGCGTTGGATAAGTTAAGGCTTGCGGCACCGTGAAAACACTCGTCATCGCCATCGGCGGCAACTCGCTCATCACGAATGCGCAACACATGAGCGTGCCCGACCAGTATGCCGCCGTGGTCAAAACCGTGCATCACATCACCGACCTGCTGGAACATCGCCATCGCATCGTCATCACTCACGGGAACGGACCGCAGGTTGGTTTCATTCTGCTCCGCAGCGAACACTCGCGCGGCATCCTGCATCAGGTGCCCCTCGATTCCATTGTCGCCGATACCCAGGGCGCGCTCGGCTACCAGATTCAGCAGGCGCTGGAGAACGAGTTCCACCGCCGCGGCCTGAAGAAATCGGTGGTGACCGTGGTGACCCAGACCCTCGTGAACAGCGACGACGCCGCCTTTGCCAGCCCGGGCAAACCCATCGGTGAATTTTACACGCGCGAACAGGCGGAGGACCGGATGCGGGTTGAGAAATGGACGATGATTGAGGACGCCGGCCGCGGCTGGCGGCGGGTTGTCGCTTCGCCAATCCCCGTGCGCATCATCGAAGCTGAAGTCGTCAGGCACCTGGTCAAGCACGGCTATGTCGTCATTGCGGCGGGCGGTGGCGGCATTCCCGTGGTCGCAGACGAAAAAGGCATCCTTCGCGGAGTTGCGGCCGTGATTGATAAAGACCTTGCTTCCGCTGTGTTGGCCAAAGAAATCGGCGCCGACATGCTGGTGATTTCCACCGCCGTCGAGAAGGTCTGCCTGAACTTCGGCACCCCCGGACAACGGGCGCTCGACTCGATGACCGTGGCCGAAGCCAGACGGTACATGGCCGAAGGCCATTTCAAACCGGGTTCAATGCTCCCCAAAATCGAAGCGTGCGTCCAATTCGTCACGAACAGCGGTCGCGAAGCTCTGATTACCTGCCCCGAAGCACTCCCCGCCGCACTGGATGGCCACACCGGCACCCGCCTGGTCCCTTAGCCGCAGACAAATAAACGGATTGTGTTTTTTGCCAAGGTGTTCGGCGTGGAGATCGGTTGTCTCTTTCCGTAACAACATGGCGTCGGGCGCAATTTGACACCACCACCAAGGTAGGGCGGGCGCTGCCGCGCCGGCCAAACTTTCACCAGAACGAGCGGAGCGATGTTCTGGCGTGCGTATCCCCATGGTTCCGCCAGCATTGCTGCGCTGGCTGGCGGTGAGATTGGGGCAAACCGGCAGAGACTGTCTCAAAACTTGTCCGGCGATCGATTCTTCTCCCTCTCCTCCGCGAAGTGGAGGTGGAGGAGAGGGCTGGGGAGAGGAGGGGCGTTTTTATTGGGAATTCCCCTCTCCTCAATCCTCTCCCCGCTCGTTCCTCACGGGGCGAGGAGGAAGCAAAACTGAGTTTTGAGACAGTCTCGGAAGGTTTGCCCTACCATCGGTGGTGGGAGTGTCCGGCGCCCCATAGCGTCTGATAAAAAAGACGCTGCTTGACTTAAAGTCTGCTATACAGGACACTGAATCCATGCCGCAAACTGGCTCCATGCCGTTGCCCGCCGCCCACGCGCTCCGCAAATTGGGCCGCGACCTCGCGCTTGCCCGCCGCAAGCGCGGTATCTCTACAAGCGATATGGCGGCGCGTCTTTTTGTCAGCCGCGATACGCTCTGGCGACTGGAGCGTGGCGACCCGACCGTTGCTCTTGGTACTTTGGTGACGGCTACATTCATCCTCAATTTGCACGACCGATTGGCGAATCTTGCTGCGCCCGCGAGCGATGAACTCGCTCTCAGTTTGGATGAGCGTCGTCTGCCACAACGTATCCGCCGCCCCCGCCCATGAGCTTGGAAGTTCATATTGATTGGAAAGGGCAGACCCATCTCGTGGGGCGGCTCCATGCGGCTGAACGTGGATTGTCCGTCTCGTTTGAGTATGAGTCGAAATGGCTCCAGCGTGCTGATGCTTTCGCCATTGATCCCACATCGCTCCCAATGCAACGCGGCGCCCATCATGGCAGCACGCTCTTTGGGGCAATTCGCGACTGCGGGCCTGACCGCTGGGGCCACATCTTGATTGAGCGCGCCGTCCGGAAGAAAGTCCTCGCCCAAAAGCCGTATCGCGACATCGACTACGTGCTGGCGCTGGACGATGCGTCGCGCATCGGCGCGTTACGTTTCCGGCTTGATGCCAAGAGCCCGTTTCTCGCCGCCACCAGCGGCAAACTCCCGCCCTTGGTTCGCCTCAACGCCCTTCTGCGCGCTACCGATGCAATTCATAGTGAGACGGAAACCGCCCAGGACCTGCGCTTTCTCCTTGGCGCCGGTTCGCCCCTCGGCGGTGCCCGGCCCAAATCAGCGGTCAGCCTGGCCGATGACCGGTCCGCCATCGCGAAGTTTCCCAAGCCCGATGACACCCGGGACATTGCTGCGGGCGAAATTCTTGCCCTCACCCTCGCCGGACAGTCGGGCATCCAGGTCGCGGAACATCGGCTTGTGCCTGTCGGCGCACAAAGCGTCGCCGTCATCACCCGCTTTGATCGCGTTGGAACAAACCGTGTCCCTTTCATCTCCGCGTCAAGTTTGTTGGGCCTGCCTCAAGGCGATCCTGGCGCTTACACCCTGCTGGCCGACGGCATCCGTCAATTCGGCAATGATGTCCCAGGGGATCTTCGCGAATTGTGGCGTCGTCTTGTCTTTTCGCTCCTTGCCAGCAACTATGACGACCACCTTCGCAATCATGGTTTCCTCATGCGCGAACCGGGACGCTGGTCGCTCTCGCCGGCCTACGACCTCAACCCCGTGCCGGAAATGGATCGCACGCGGACGACCAAAACTGCCATCACCGAAGATCAGGCAGAACCGACCATTGCCGGTGCGCTGGCCGCTGCCGGGCGCTTTGGTCTCAAGGCCGCCGAGTCGAATAGAATTCTCCGTGAAGTTTTCGCTGCTGTTGCTGGCTGGCGCAAGACCGGACGACAGCTACGCCTCAAAGCATCCACACTCGATGCCTACGCCAGCGCCTTCGAGCATCCGCTCATGGATGAAACCAGACGCCTGATTGGCAAATGACGTTCTTCGCGGTATGGCCATTTGAAGATTCTTGATTGAATTGGGGCGCATAGTTAAAGCCACGCTTGAACTATCTTGCCGAAATCAAGCACGTGGAGGCGCAAACCCCGGCGGAAACAGTTGCGTTACAAGATGACCTGGCCGCACTCGCCACAGTCTGGTAACCAAAAGCGTGCATTTCCCCGCGCGCTGCCGGGAAGTGACTCGAAACAATGACCCGTTTAAGGACCCTTTCACAATTGCGTCACTATGATTTGACCCCTTTTCGCCTTTTTGAGTCACTACGTCCGGGCTTGAATCCAAACCCGGCAGCAGCAAATGCATTATTGCCGAAATTCAGTTTAGGGTTGAAAAGTCACCGAGTGGTCTTGTGAAAGTCGCCTTCGCGGGCTGCACGACAAGTGTGTCTGCGGTTTTCTTCACGCTTCGGGATATCACGGCTATCGGCAAGGCGACGATGAACACCACCGAGCCAAGCACGGTGGCGACAAAACAACCCGGTCGAACGAGGGCCAAGTCGGCCACGACATCAAGCGGATCATCCTCGGACGCATGACCGGCGTTGACGCTGCACAGGCCGATCACGATTACACACACAACGGTCAATAATTTAGTTTTCATAAAAACAACCTTTCGTTTATACAATGCAATTTAATACTGCTCCTCGTTGCTGTGCAAGTGTTCAGCAATGTTACTTTTACTTTCTTATAACGCCACAATACACCCGAAGACTTGTGGGCGCTATGGGGTGTTATGCGATTCAACCCGTTAAATCAGGCCGCCGCTCCTCCGGTTCGTCGGTGGTTGACGTGATGGCAGCCAGCACACAATTGAACGGCAGCAAGTAAGCCAATTTAAGCAAGTTCTCCGCCTCCCGAACTCCGTGTCTCCCCTCACCGCGTCTTCACGGCAGACATACGGTGAAAGCATGCTGACCCGTTTTCACTTTGATTCAGCCCGGTTGATTACGGATTTATTGCGTTTGCACAATGAAGCGAATTACGCTACGATGTGCGAACGAAAAAATGAAGCGATCCAAACCCAAATCCCGTATGTTCGGGTCAGCTGACGCCTTCATTGACCAGCGGCTGGCCTTGGGACGCGTGGCCTTTCCGCTGGCGGATTTGGTCAAAGAAACCGGGCTGTCGGTGACGGCGGCCAGAAATCAGTTGTTGCGGCTGGAAAACGCGAAGGTGGTGAGATTTTTGAACGGGAATTACCGGGATTTCCTGACGGAATTTGATGCAATAGCGGCGGCTCCCCCGCCGCGTGAGGCTGAAGGCCTTTTACGCGGAACCCTCAACATTCAACCACCAACCATCAACCATCAACCGCCCTGTCCTCCATAGCGCTTGCGCGACGGAGGATCAACCCCTCGTCGCGCCGTAGTGAACGAAGGCGGATCGGCGGCGACTCCATCTCCTGTCTCCGATCTTCGATCTCCCATCTCCCATCTCCCATCTCCGATATTAGTCCGTGAAGAAATGTGTCAAAACTAGGGACCGCCCCCCTTTTCGATTCGTAAAGAAAAGTGTCAATAGTGGGGACTGACCCCTTCATGAGGGAAGCAGGTGGATGTGGGGAGTCTGGGGGTGGGATTTCCTTTTGTTTAGCTATCCGTTGTCAGAAAAAGGCGAGAGTCAGAATCGAACGATGTCTTCACCGACTACCAGCCTCAATATCCTGATTTACAGGGGTATTCTAACGCTGATATTCAGAGGTTCAAGAAGTTTTTAACACTATCCTGCTTAACCCGCCACCTACACGCCACGCACACGCCGCCTACTCGGTTATTGAAGAAATCGTTGAAGGTTTTTCACGGCGAGCGGATGCGGTAGAAACGACCGAGATAATTTGTCCAGTCCGGATCGCTGAAGTAGTTTGTGCCGCTGTTCAGGGTGTTGGTGGCCACCGGATACCAGTTGGAATTGGCCAGATTCGTGCAGGCTTCCACGACGACCGAGAGGTTGGTTGCCCAAGAAATAGTAAATCCAAATCCAGTGCTCCTCACGCCAAAGCCGAGGCCGTTGTTCAAGATGAGCGGATAGGCTAGCAGCCAGGGTGCGGTTGGACGACCGTCGAAAATCGAGGTCCATCCGCTCATTCCCGGCAGGTAATAGACGACCACATTGTTGGCACCGTAAAACACCGACGAATCATCGCTGGGGGTGGGAGCATTCCCTTGGAAATAGACACCGGTCAGGCTCCAGCAGATATAGAACGCCCCGTATCCGATGCTGGTGACGCTGTCGGGGACCGTGTAGCTCCCGGCTTTGGCTCCGGGACATTGAATGAGCGTCGTTCGGTTATGGTTGAATAACACCCCATCCAAACTGCTATAAACGGGATTGTTGGTGTCCACCGAGATTGCCATCAGGCTGTAGCAGTCACCGAACGGACAGTCTCCGATGCCGGTGACGCTGTTGGGAATCGTGACACCGGTCAGGCCAGTGCAGGCATAGAACGCATCATCTCCGATGCTTTTAACGCCATTGCCAATCATGACACCGATCAGGCCCCAGCAGTCACAGAACGCATAATTCCCGATGTTGGTGACGCTATTGGGAATCGTGACGTTGTTCAGGCCAGAACAGAAGAAAAACGCCTCGGCTCCGATGCATGTGACGTTGGTGCCAATCGTGACACTAGTCAGTTGGACGCATTCAGCGAACGCCCCGACTCCGATGCTGGTGACGCTGTTGGGAATCACGTAACTTCCAACCGTGCACACCGGATATTTAACAATTGTGGTCTGGCTCTTGTCGAACAAGATTCCGTTCAAGGTGCTATAGTCTGCATTGCTTGCATCCACTGTTATTCCTGTCAAGCTGGTGCAGCCGGAGAACGCATGGTCTCCGATTCTGCTGACGCCACTGCCAATGGTGACGCTTGTCAGGCTCAAGCACTGATAGAACACATAATCTCCGATGTTGGTAACGCCATTGCCAATCATGACACTGGTCAGGCCGAAACAGTCATAGAACACACCATAACCGATGTTGGCGACGCTGTTGGGAATCGTGACGCTGGTCAGGCTGGTGCAGTCTCCGAACGCAGAGTTCCCGATGGAGGTGACGTTGGTGCCGATCGTAACACGGGTCAGGCTGGCATTCTGATAAAATATCTGCCCAAAATCGACGACCGGCAGGCCATTGATTTCACTCGGAATAGTCACATCACCACCGGAACCGGTGTATCTAGTGATGGTGATTGTGCCATTATTTGTCGTGTAAGTGTAGTCTTGGGCTTGCACCACGGCGGGCAGCATCATCACCGCACACAGCAGACAGGCAATCTTCAAAGATTGCGGTGCTTTCATAATGCCTGTTTATCCAGCGAATTGGGTTTTAATGCAAGCTAATTCAACGAACCGCGACGGCCGCATCCGCCTGTTCTTCCAAGGTCAAACCATTGCGCCGGGCATTCTTTCGCCGCCAGTATTGACCAATGGTTTTCATGGCTTCGTCCAGCCAATCGCGATCCGCGAGCAAAGTGATCAATTCGATGGAGCTAAAGAATTTCACCGCATTTGGCCTGGGCTTGCCCAACGCCCGAAGTTTCCCCGCACTGACGAGAATGGCGACATCGTCCGTCGTGCAGTTCAATAGCTTCGCCACTTGCCCCGCCAGTAGGCGCGCCGGCAAATTTCTTGCCACCCAGGTCGTCATCACCGCTTGCATCACATCGTCAGTCATACTTCAGTTTGATTTCATCTGGACACAATTCATCTTCAAGCCATCAGGGGCATGGCGGCTTGAGGGGTGAATTACGAACCAGAGAGACTTTGCTTAACTCAGGGTCTCATTTTTAGCTTTGACCAGTACAGAATAGTTTTGACTTTCCATGTTCAAACGGCATATAACAGCGCTATATGATCAATCTAACACCAAACCAATTAAGACAAGCCGCTAATCTCAAAGAAAAGATTGTGGCCTTGGAAAAAGAGTTAAACCAGTTATTTGGTTCAACTGCCAAACCTGTTGCAAGCCCAGCCCCGAAGAAAAGACGCAAAATGAGCGCTGCTGGTAGAGCAAGACTTGTTGCTGCCCTAAAAGCGAGATGGGCAAAAGTAAAAGCAGCGAAATCTGGAGCCGAAGCCAAACCTGCTAAAAAGAAATTTACGATGAGTGCAGAAGCCAAGGCCAAAATCAGTGCTGCGGCTAAAGCTAGGTGGGCGAAAATTAGGGCTGCGAAGAAATAACAGGATTCGTTTTGGGCTAAGGAGATTCTGTGAAAACGGGGTCTCCTTTTTATTTATTTGGGGTTTTGCAGTGTGCCAGTGATCAAACTGCTTTCCCCACCATCCATCCCCGTTGCTCTAGTCTGGAGTGATGGGGATGGGTGGTGGGGATTTGGTGAAGATGGAATTTATTATGTTTTGCTGTGAGCTGAATGAACCGTTGAAGATTTATCCGGTCAGCAACCTGGTGAACAGCCCCAAGACGGATGATCCGCGCTGTATCGAGCCGGTGCGGATTGACCGGGACTTTTTCGAGCGGCAATGGTGGGGGGATTCTTGATGGTTGATGGTTCGTGGATGATGGATGATGGCAAAGGTCAGAAGTCGGAGGTCAGAGGTCGGACCGGAAAATCAAAACGTCATGTCGTT
>DAIRTX010000036.1:0-35170 GCA_036803685.1 Verrucomicrobiota bacterium
CACGCCTACGCCCATGTGAGTGACAAATACGCGTTGCTGCCCAGCGGCGCGAGCATGGGCGATGGTTACGGCCCGATGCTCGTGGCCAGACAGAAATTTTCCAGGGCGGAGATGGCGAAGAAAAAAATCGCCGTCCCCGGCACAATGACCAGTGCGTTTCTGGCGTTGCAACTCTGGCTGGGCCGCGAAAAAACATCGAACATCGAACATCGAACTCCGAACTTCGAATACATCGTTGTACCATTTGATCAAATATTCAAAGCCGTTCTTTCCGGCGCGGCGGACGTTGGCCTTATCATCCATGAAGGCCAGTTGACGTATCAAAATGAAGGGCTGGTCGTTTGCGAAGACCTCGGCGTCTGGTGGGGCAAGGAAAACGATGGTCTGCCGCTGCCGCTCGGCGGGAATGTCATTCACAAGAAATTCGATTTGGCGACGCGCCGGAAAATTTCCGACATTCTCACCGCGAGCATTCAATTCAGCCTCGACCATCGGGCCGAGGCGGTGCAGCACGCGTTGCCATACGCGCGCAACATGGGGCGCGAGCTGGCCGACAAATTCGTCGGGATGTATGTGAACCACTGGACGCTCGATTATGGCGACAAGGGCAGGGAAGCGATTCGCCGTTTTCTTGGCCAGGCCTTCGAGCGCGGCCTGATTCCGCACCGGCAGGAACTGGAATTTGTGGTTTGATGGATTGAACCCAATGATTTTGTCTGAACACCAAAACAACGCGAGCTTGGGATTCAAATTTGCCCGCGCGTTGTCCAATCCTGTCTGTCTTTGCCTGCTGCTGGTCGCGGTGACGTTGGCGGTTTATTGGCCGGTCACGCGTTATGATTTTTTGAATTACGATGACCCGGACTATTTTTCGTCCAACACCCATGTCCAGGCGGGTCTGACATCAGACAATGTGGTCTGGGCCTTTTGCACGGGATACGCCAGCAATTGGCATCCGCTGACGTGGTTGTCCTTGATGCTCGACCGGGAATTGTCTGGCCCCGGGCCGGCCGGGCCGCATTTCACAAATCTGTTGTTTCACCTCGCCAACACGGTGCTGCTTTTTTTGCTGCTCAACGCGATGACGAGTCTTCGTCCCGACACGGGTATTGGGGCTCTCGCCTCGGCGCAGCTTGGGTCGTCCACGCAGGCCGCGGTGAATTGGCGGAGCGCCTTCGTGGCCGCGCTGTTCGCTTTGCATCCGTTGCACGTGGAATCGGTGGCGTGGATTTCGGAGCGCAAAGACGTTTTGAGCACATTTTTCGGGCTGCTGGCGCTTGTTTTCTACACGCGATACGCGCAGAAAAGGTCGAGAGTCGAAGGACGAGCGTCGAGTGCAACAACAGAGTCTTTGGCCCTCGACCCTCGACTCTCGACTATTACCTGACGTTGTTTTTTTTCGCCCTCGGTTTGATGAGCAAGCCCATGCTGGTGACACTGCCGCTGGCGATGTTGCTGCTGGACTGGTGGCCGCTAGGAAGAGTGTCGAGTGTCGGGTGTCGAGTGCCGGGTGCTCCTGCTCCGGCCTCTCAACTTTTAACCTTCAGCCGTTTGATTTTGGAAAAAATTCCATTCTTCGTGCTGAGCGCAATTTCGTGCGTTGTGACCTTCATCGCACAGCAAAAAGGCGGCGCGGTCGTCAAGCTGGTGAGGATTTCAATGACTGGCCGGATTGAAAATGCCTTCGTTTCCTACGCCCGCTATTTGGACAAGACCCTTTGGCCGGCTGCGCTGGCCAATCCCTATCCGTATCCGGGGCATTGGGAATTTCCCCTGGTGATTTATTCCGTGGCGTTGGTTGCCGGCCTGTCCGCGATTGCCGTTTTGTTTGCCCGGAGGTTTCCGTTCTTCTTCACCGGCTGGTTTTGGTTTGCCGGGACGCTCGTTCCCGTCATCGGCCTCGTCCAGGTCGGCGACGCAGCCATGGCCGACCGCTACACCTACTTGCCGTTGATTGGCGTATTTATCGTCCTGGTTTGGGGCGCCGGTGCGGTGTGCGCGAACTGGCGCTTGCCCGGGCCATTGATCATTTTTCTGGCGGCAATCATTCTCACCGCCTGTGCTTGGCGGACGCGGGACCAATCGGGTTACTGGAAAAACAGCGGGACACTTTTCCGTCACACGCTGGCCGTGACCGAAAATAATTACGTTGCCTGCAACGATCTCGGCACCTGGTTGTCGGGCAACGGACAGGTCGCGGCGGCAATGGACTATTTTCGAAAATCACTGCAAATCAAACCCGATAATCCTGACGCGCTCTATAATTTGGGCAACGCCTTCGCCAGGCTTGGCAACTGGGACGAAGCCATAAACAATTATCAACGTGCCCTGCAAATCACTCCGAACCAGCCCGACGTCCTGGACAACCTTGGCTTCGCGCTCGCGGCGAAGAAACAATTTGCCGATGCCGTCGTTTGTTTCGAGGCGGCGTTGAAACTGAATCCGGATTACGCCGACGCGCACAACAATCTCGCCACGGTTTTGTTCATCCAAAAAAGATTCAATGAGGCCGTCCGGCATTTCCGCGAAGCCCTCCGCATCACGCTCGGCAACCCGCAGATTTACAGCAACCTGGGCGATGCCCTGGTGAAGCAGGGGCAAACCACCGAAGCGGTGTGGTGTTACTGGGAAGCATTGCGGCTCAAACCCGGCGACCCCCAAATCAGGGCGAAATTGCAGGCGCTGGGTGCACAAATCTCAAATTAAAATTCGAATTGCGCCGTCATGGCCAAGCGCGGCGATCAAATTATAAACGTCCTGTCGCAGACAAAACCCCACGTCATCGCGCAATTCGGGAATCGCCAGCAACCGCCTGGCGTTTTCAGCATCAGAAACGGCTGCGAACAGATTGGACTTTGCTTTCCGCCAGGCGCTGAGGGCCGTTTCGGCCGAATCATTTAGTCGGACGCCCTCTCCCCGCCCAAACGGGGAGAGGGACGGGGAGAGTGGCGCGTCAGGTATTCCGAAATGGTCTGACAATAACTCGCACAGCGCGCCCGCCGCCAGCACGTCTTCGTCGGCCATGTTTTCACGCGTGCCCGCGCACACGAGCACGATTTGCGCTGGTTGAAGCCGGCGGATGAATTGTGCGGTGGCCGTGAGATTCAGGAACGAGGCGGCCAGGACCGTTGACGCACCCGTGCAGGCGCGCAGCGCGCGGGTGCCGTTCGTCGTCGTCGAAACAATCTTTTTGCCGCGGACCTTTTCCGGCGTGTATTCGCGCGGCGAGTTGCCGAGGTCAAAATCAATGCCGCCGGTTTGGTCGGCGCGGATTCTCACGCCGTCCCGCTCGCCGCCGAGCAGGATGTCCGGCTGTTTTTGGCGGAGGGCCAGGGCCTCGGCGATTTCACTCACGGGAATAATGGCCTTCGCGCCATTGTGCAGCGCGGTGACGAACGTGCTCGTGGCGCGGAGCACGTCAAACACGACGCACGTGGCATCGCGCAAATCGCGGTCGGCGAGCGCGGGCAATTCCGCCGGTGTTAAAATAACTTCGAGTGTCGTCATGACATCGCGCGAAAATTAATTCATTTTTGTCCGCATGTAATGAAAAAGATATTGCTGGGCGTAGCCGGCGTGAGGCCCGAAATGCGTCGCGGCAAAATGACGCAGCCGTTTGTCGCCGACCCGGCGGCGCGGGAAATAGAGTTCGCGTAGCGCGCGCTCGACCCAAACGTCCACTGGAAACGCGCCGTCAAAATCATAGGCGAACAGCAGGACGCAATCGGCAATTTTGCCGCCGACGCCGCGCAGTTTCATCAATTCCTCGCGCGCCCCGGCCAGCGGCAAATGGCGCAAACGTTCCAAATCAAACTGGCCATTGGCAATCTGCCGCGCGGCAGCAAGCAAATACGGCGCGCGAAAACCCATTTTGCACGCGCGGAGTTCGGCTTCGGTGGCGTTGGCGATGCGTTGTGGCGTGGGGAAGGCAAAGCAAAGCCCGTTCTCCTCCCTCTCCCCGCCCAAGCGGGGAGAGGGCTGGGGTGAGGGGATTTGAGTTTCAAAATAATCGGCCTCCTCTCCCCGGCCCTCTCCTCCTTTGGGGGAGGAGAGGGAGATAGGTTCGCCAAACCGTTTACACAGCAACGAAACGATTTGCCGGATTTGGACGATCTGTTTGGTCGAGGACAGAATGAACGATGCAAGACATTCCCACGGGTCCTGCCGCAGCACACGCAAACCGCGACAGGCCGCAACCGCATCGCGCATCGGCGCGTCATCGGGAAAAGTCTTGAGCACGGCGTCCAAATCCGCTTCGACCTGCAGGTAGTCGCGCAACCACTGCCAATCGGCGACTGGTCCGGCGGTTTCAGTGCGAATGCCGTCGCGCATTTGTGTCAAGCGCACCCAACGTTGGCCGATGACGCCCACCCAGGAATCATTGCAGGGATGCCAGCGGAAGGACTGGCCGGAGTCCAGCGTCGCGGCCAGATCGTAATCGCGGACGGGCAAAAAAATTTCCATTGCCGGCTTTATGATTGAAGACATTTTTTCAGGAACCACCAAGTGCGCCATATTCATTGCAAATGACGAATTACGAAACCCTAATGACTAAAGAATGACCAGGCTCCAATGAGCAAAAGCACAACAAACAAAGATTTGGAGATTTGATCA
The DNA here is from genome assembly GCA_036803685.1 of Verrucomicrobiota bacterium. Taxonomy (GTDB): domain Bacteria; phylum Verrucomicrobiota; class Verrucomicrobiia; order Limisphaerales; family UBA11358; genus UBA11358. Next base: position 4,615 of record DAIRTX010000036.1, read on the forward strand.
TTGTGAATTATTTCGTCATTCGGATTTAGTCATTCGTCATTTCAGATTATGGCACGCCCAGAGATGCACGCGACGGAAGACGCGTTTGCCGATTTTGATTTCGAATTCGCCGAGGTCGGTGACGGACTCGAATTCCCGGAGCATTCGCGGCGGCAGGGGAAAAGGCGGCGACACTTCGCCGTAACCGACCGTTTGATGCGTCAGCCATTTCCAAAGCCAGCCGGGTTCGAGCGGGTAGGGGTCAAGTTCGCTGACGTAAATGGCGTTTTGGCCCTGGCGCTGGGCGCGGTAGTCGTAATCCGGCCAAAAGTAAAATTGGTTGTTCGGTTCATCCGAATCCACGCAATAAACGAGCGGCCCGGCTGGCAACGCCGCGCGTGCCTGCGGCAAATAAAATGTAAACAGTCCGGTCATGCCGTAATGATCGGCGATGATGAACGCGGGCCTGCCCCCGGCCTCCAATTTTTCGCGCTCGCCTTCGATCAGCGCGGTGGTCGGCTTCCACGCGCGCACGCGGCGCAAGGGGTCTTTTTCACCGGGCAATAATTGTCCGGCGACTTTGCCAATGAGATTGCTCTGGAACAGGATCGCCACGGCGAAGAAGCCCAGCGCGAGGCCGATCGCCAGAAAAGGTTTGGCGATGCGCCGCCGCTCGTCCCAATACGCGACCATCAGACAAAACATCGGCACCACGGCGGGCGCAATCCAATTGGGCAAAATCCGCGAATGAAACGACCAAAGCCAGTAGCCGAAGAAAACCGGAGCGCCCATGCAGAAAAAGTAAAGCCACAGCCCCGACATCTTGTGTCGGGGCTGTTTCCAAAAGGCGAACATTGCCCACAGTGCGCCGACGAAGAAAATCGGATTCAGCAGCCCGGCTTCCACAAACAGAAAGTCCCAAAAGTAGCGCATCGTCGGCTGCCACCGGCTGTTCAGACCGGCATTGCCGGCGACGTGATGGACGGTGATCCAGCCGTGTTGCGCGTTCCAGATGATGACCGGTGTGACGCAAACCAGGAAAATCAGCAACGCGAGCCACGGGCCGGGCCGTCGCAGATGCGCGCGTGCCGCCGGCCAAAGCGCGAAGAAAATTGCCCAGCACGCAATTTGGCAGGCCGCGGTGTATTTGCAGAGAAAACCGAGGCCCACGGCGAGGCCGACGACCAGCCAGTCGCGGGTTTTGCCATCCGGCTGCGCCGCGCGCCAGCCGGCCACCAGCGCCCACATCCAGCACAGCACCATCGGCGGATCAGTCGTTATCAAAATCGTCCCGATGCCAAGCAACGGCGCGGCGGTGACGATGAGCAACAGCCAAAACCCCGCCCGCGCGCTGACTTCGCGGGCAAAGAAGCGCAGCACCATCACGCTCAAAATGGCGGCGAACAACGGCGGGAAAAACCGGACGCCGAATGGCGTGTCGCCAAAAAGCGATGTGCTGACGAATTGAATCAGCGCAATGCCCGGCGGTTTGCTGTAATACGACAGCGCAAGGTGTTTCGACCAAAGCCATTGATAAGCTTCGTCCTTTTCCAAATCAATCGTGCCGCTGGCGATGTAAAGCCAGCGCGCGATGAGCATGACGAAGATTGCGATGTAGCCGAGGCGCAGCCACTCAATTTCCGATTTCCGATTTCCGATTTCCGATTTAATTTCAGTTGGCGGTTCCTGACTTTGGACTTCGGACTTTGGACTTTGGACTGGATTTAACAGCGAGGGCAATTGCGCGTGCCAGACCGGGAACCATTTTTTCCCAATCCACCGCCACCCCGCTTGCAGCGCAATCGCTCCCGCCGCCGCGTAACCCGCGCCCAGAATCGCGCCGACCAGCACGTCGCTGGGATAATGAACGCCGTTATAGACGCGCGAAAGTGAAACGGCGAGCGCCATCGGCAGCATGAACCAAAGGCTTCGCCGGTAAAAAATAAAAAGAATCATCGTGGCGGCAAACCAATTGGCCGCATGCGACGAAGGCATGCTGTTGCGGCTGCCTTTATTGGCCGCCATGTCCACGCCGTATTCATTAATCTGTGGCGGGATGTAGCCCTTGCCAGGGCTGCCGAACAGCCGCGCCTCCGACAACGTGACGAATGGGCGCGGACGGGCGACCGCGTGCTTGATGGTGTTGCAGATGAAGGTGTCGCCCAGCGGCAGGATTAAAAGCAGCAGCAGAACGCAAAGTCGCATGCGCGTGCCGCCCTTCCACAGCAATCCGACGACGAGCAAAATCAGGACGGGAAAGAAAAAGGCGTTGCCGCTTAAAATCGGCATGAGCCAGTCGAAGAAAGGATTGACCAGTGACCGGTTGACGAAAAAAAACAGATTCGTGTCCAGTGTTTGCAGCCAGTGCATCGGCGACAATGTAACGGAAAGCGGGAAGTTGAAAACTCAATTGCGCGTTGGAATGTTCGGAGTCCGTCTTCGCGTTGCTCCCGTCTTCACTGAGTTCCGACGCGGCAAGTCGACGCGACAGGGGGTTGAGGGTTTTTGCGCCTTGGGAGCGTTCAGCGGGTCGCCGAACGCGACAGGTCTGTCTTCACACGGTTTCGACGCGACAGGCCGGGGGCTTGTGCTGCCTGACAAGTTGAAGCTTTAACTCCAACGGCGGCGCGTTCAATAAACAATGATGGAGCGCACCGGATAACCCTTCAATTTCTCGCGGCCGTTCAGGAATTTCAATTCGATGAGAAAGCCAATTTCCAGGATTTGCGCGCCGAGCTTTTTCACCAGCGTGGCCGCGGCGGCGGAAGTGCCGCCCGTCGCGAGCAAATCGTCAATCAACACCACGCGTGCGCCCGGCTTGAGCGCGTCCCTGTGCATGGCAACGGTCGCCGAGCCGTATTCGAGCGCGTAATCCTGTTCGATGGTTTTATAGGGCAGTTTGCCTTTTTTGCGGATGGGGACGAACCCGGCGCGCAATTTCACGGCGGCGGCGGCGGCAAAAATAAATCCGCGCGCGTCAATTCCCACCACCGCGTCCACCGAACCGGGCTTGAATTTTTCCGTGAGCAAATCAATCGTGCCGGAAAACAACCGGGCATCGGCCAGCACGGGCGTGATGTCCTTGAACTGGATGCCCGGCTTGGGAAAGTCCGGAATGTTGCGGATGGCCTGTTCGATCTCCTTGGGCGTGGCGGTGGTTTGGGACATGGCGTCAGTCGTCTTTTTTTTGGGAGCTTTCGAGTTTTTCGATCATTTTGCGGAGTTTTCTCAACGCGAGATTCTGGATTTGGCGGACGCGCTCGCGCGTGACGCCGAATTTCCTGCCGACCTCCTCCAGGGTTTTTTCCGTGCCGCCGTCGAGGCCGAAGCGGCAGCGCAAAATTGTCGCTTCGCGCGCGTCGAGGTGCTTGACCATGTCCTGCAACATGCCGGTGATGGTTTTGTCTTTCAGATTTTCGTAGGGCGAGGTGGCGTTTTCGTCCTCGACCACATCGGAGAAGTAATTTGAATCGTCGTCACCGATGGGCGCGTCGAGCGAGGCGGGGCGGATGGCGGCCAGCCGCATCTGCCGGATGCGGGCGGCGGTCACGTCGAGTTCGTCGGCCAGTTCCTCGTCGGTCGGTTCGCGGCCAAACTCCTCCTGCAAACGCATCCCAATGCGGCGCATCTTGGAAATCTTGTCCACCAGATGCACCGGCAGGCGGATGGTCTTGGACTGGTTGGCGAGCGCGCGTTTGATGGACTGCTTGATCCACCATGAACCGTAGGTCGAAAGCTTGCCGCCCTTTTTCGGATCAAAGCGCTCGACGGCCTTCATCAAGCCGATGTTGCCTTCGCTGATCAAATCCAGCAGCGGCAGTCCGATGCCATCGTAATCGCGCGCGATTTTTACGACCAGGCGGAGGTTGGCCTTGATCATCAGCTCGCGCGCTTTTTTGTCGCCCTTTTTAATGCGCGCGGCCAACTGGACTTCCTCCTGCCGTGTGAGCAATTTCACCTGCCCGATTTCGCGCAGGTAAAGTTTGATGGCCGTGTCGCCGTCGTAAGTCGAACTATCCCGCTGGATGAATGCAGTGGTGTCACCTTCACCGGCCGGTTTCGGCGGGGCGGGCGCTGGAACGGCAGGCGCAACGGGCGCGGGCGCGGAAACTTTTGCGCGGCGCACGGCAACCAAGGGTCGGGTTGCGCGCCGTTTGGATTTGGCTGCTTTGCGTTTTTGCGTCTTGGCCGCCATAAAACGAAGGAAACGTTACGACCTAAACGCCCGTCGGCAAGAAAATTAAAAGTTGGTTCACCACTTTAGCGTGTCGCGACAACCTGAAGGTTGAACTCCAGCGTGACTATCTCCGGCTGTCGCGCGCGAGAGTGATGTAGTAAAGCAACGTCAACATGCTGCTGACCAGTGCGGCCACGTAAGTCAACGCGGCAGCGTCCAAAACCTTGCTCACACCTGCGCGTTCCTGCTCATGTACGAGGCCAAGCCGGAACAATTGTTCCTTGGCACGGCGGCTGGCGTCGTATTCCACCGGCAACGTGACGAGTTGAAACAGCGTCATCACTGCGAAAATGGCAATGATAATGGGGAGAACAACTTTCATCAGTCCAAGAAAGAGGCCGAGAAAGAAAATGCCCATGTAGGCCATGCTCGCGAACTGCGTGACCGGCACCAGCGCCATGCGCACATTGAACAGTCCGTAGGCCGCTTGATGCTGGAGCGCGTGACCGGATTCATGCGCGGCGACGCCGACGGCGGCCACCGTCCGGCCATGAAAATTGTCCGATGACAGAAACAGCGCACGTTTGGCCGGGTCGTAATGGTCGCTCAAGCGTCCGGGGATTTCCTCCACCGGCACGTTGGTGAGACCGGATTGGTCGAGGATTTCGCGCGCGGCCTCCGCACCCGTCATGCCGGACTCGACGACCACCTGGCTGTATTTGCCGTAAGCCGAGGTCAACTTGATCTGCGCCCAGATGCCGATGAGCAATCCCGGCAGGGCGAACAAAAGATACAATGGATCGAAATAAAACATATTTTTTATCAATCAAATAGACAGCGCGTTCGCTGTTTTCATTCAAACGGGGCGTGCCGCCTTTGCTGGAATAGAACACAAATTGAGCAGATGTGCAATGTAAGTTACTTCAGCGGAAAGTCAGTTTTTTACAATCTTTACTCCACAGTAAAAGAATAATGCCGCAAACAATAAACATTATGCAAATTGTCGACTGATAAAAATATGCTTGGACATTACGATGTTGTGTAAGATCGGCTGCATATAGGTAAAGCTGATCATATGAATATTCAGGAGGATGATTGGGACCAAAGAATTTTGCTAAAAACCAAACAGAATGTTTTGCTAAAGCACGTGTTGCAAATAACTCAAAAAATCCAACCAAAATGCCGAACACGGTCGCAAAGATTCCCAAGGCTAAAATTAAACTACGCTTTCTTTTCATAATCTCATTTTATTATTTTCACTGATTCGCGGTTCCAAACTTTCTCAAACCGCATCAGGTTACGCGCGCCGTTTTCATTTGGGAGGGTCGCCGTGTCGGCGACCCCAATCTATTTTTGGGACGGCGACACGCCGTCCCTCCCAATAACAAGTTCAGATTTCCAGCACTTTCTCAAACCGCGTCAGATTCCGGGCGCCGTTGTTCGTGACGAGCGCGACGTCTTCCAATCGCACGCCGCCGATTTCCGGATAATAAAGCCCCGGCTCGACGGTCACAACGTGGCCGGGTTGGAGTTTGCCGGTGGAATTTGCGCCCACGCGCGGCGATTCGTGGATTTCCAGACCGAGTCCGTGGCCCGTGCCGTGAAAGAATCCTTCCATGCGCCCGTGGTGGCGGCGGGTCTTGTAACCTTGCCGCTCAAAAAATTCCTGCACGTCGCGATGGGCGTCGCCGGTTGGGATGTTCGCACGGATTTTTCGGAACGCGATGTTTTGTCCGCGCAGCACGGTGTCGTAAAGCTTGCCAACCGCTTCACTGGCGCGTCCGCGCACGACGGTGCGGGTGATGTCGCCGAAGTAACCGGTTTTTTGCGAGCGCGGAAAAATATCAATGATGATCGGCTCGTGCGCGCGCAGCGGCCCGTAGCCGCGTTCGTGCGGGTCGCACGCCTGCCGTCCGCCGGCGACAATGGTGTTGGCGGCCAGCCCGCCCGCCTGAAGAATCGCGCAATCAATCACCGCGCGCAGTTTTTCCGAAGTCAACGGCAGGTTGTGGTAAAGGAGTTTGCGGTCGCGGCCAATTTTGGCCGTGCGCAGGACTTGCATCGCCTCGGCCATGCCGACCTCGGCCATTACCAGCGCGGCGGAAATTTTTCTGACTTCGGCGGCGGATTTGATTTCACGTTCCGGGAAAAAATTACCCGGACGGGCTTTGACCGGGATGCCGAGTTTTTCCAGGTCCGTCGCCAAACCGAGCGGAAAATTATCCGGCACGGTGACGCGGCGAATTCCTTTTTCACGCAGAACCTGCCGGACGACGTGGGCGAGGCCGGGTCGCATGATTCCCTGGGCGCGGAGTTGTTGCTGATATTGGCCGAGTGACGCGACGCGGCAGTGCGGGGCTTGGGCGCGGGCGCGGTCAATTTCCAAATCACTCATCACCATGAGGGGGCGGCCACTGGTGCGAAGGTAAATGAACGGGTCGGGCACAAACGTGCCGACGGCGTAAAGCATGTTCGCGTCGCGTTCGCTGTCCGCGACCATGAGCAAAGTGTCTCGTTGCATTTGATCAGGGACGCGCCGCAGCGCGTCCCTACCTTGCGTCGGTAGGGCGGCACTGCCCGCCGCCCATTCTAAGTTCCAAAAAGCCGGTCGCCCACGTCGCCGAGGCCGGGCAAAATATAACCTTTGTTGTTCAGCCGCCGGTCAATTGCGGCGGTGAAAATCGGCAGTTTCGGGTAACTTTTCCGCACGCGGCGGATGCCTTCGGGCGCGGCGACCAGATTCACGAGCCGCACCTGTTTCGCGCCCTGCCCGGCCAGCAAATCCAGCGCGGCCACGGCGCTGCCGCCGGTCGCCAGCATTGGATCAATCAAAATGACTTCAAACCGGCTCAGGTTTTTCGGCAGGCTTTTGTGATAAAACTGCGCGCGCAATGTCGTTTCCTCGCGCTTGAGACCGATGAAACCGACGCGGGCGTTGGGAATCAGTTGCAAAATGGAATCGAGCATGCCGAGGCCGGCGCGGAGCACGGGCACGAGAACGACTTCGCGTTTGAGCCGAAAGCCGCGCGCGGGCGCGAGCGGCGTTTGCACGGAAATGGGACGGGTGGCGAACGAGCGCGTGGCCTCGTAAAGCATGAGCGAGGCGATTTCACCCAGCAGGCGGCGGAATTCCTGGGGCTGCGTCCGTTTGTCGCGCAACCGGGTGAGGTTGTGCTGCACCAGCGGGTGCGCGATGACGGTGACGCCTTTCACGTCAGTTCACAAACGTGGGCGACAGGAAATAAAGCTGCCCGGCCTGCAACTTGGGCATCTCCAGGCCGAGGTCGAGCTTGATGTCGTGCGCCGCTCCGCTCTGCCCGAAGAGGCGCAGAAACTCGGAAATGTCGTAGCGCTCGCGGTATTCGATCAGGTTGGCCTTGGTGATGCCGGCGATTTTTTTCGTGGCTTTCACCGCGTCATCGAAATTGCCGAGTTCGTCCACGAAGCCATACTTGAATGCTTGCGTTCCGGAAAGCACGCGGCCATCGGCGTAATTGGTCCAATTGTTGACGAGCGCGTGGCCTTCGGTCTTGTTTTTTTCGTGGGCGGCATTGCGGCCTGAGGCGACGACGTTCTTGAATTTTTGATACGTCTCGTCAATCAAGCCCTGCACCATCACTCGTTCCTCCGCCGGAATTTCATTCGTGCTGCGCTCGCCGCTGAGCATGTCCTTGTACAGGCCGCTCTTGTAAGTCACCGGCGCGAGGCCGACTTTGTCCATCAATCCGCGATAATTCCACGTGTGCAAAATCACGCCGATGCTGCCGGTGATGGTGAGTTCGTTCGCCACAATCCAGCGGCAGGGCGCGGAAACGTAATAACCGCCGGACGCCGCCAGACTGCCCATGGAACAAACCACCGGCTTGTGCGATTTATCCTGAAAATCGGCGACGGCCTTGTTAATTTCGTCCGAGGCCATCACCTCGCCACCCGGTGAATCCACCTTCAAAATCACTGCCTTGACCCGGTCATCATCATTCGCGCGGTCAAGCTGCGCTTTGATTACGTCCACCATGTTGTTGCCGGTTTGGTTCCTTGCGTTATCGGTGATGATGCCATTGATCGTGACGACGGCGATTTTGCCGCGCACGCCGTTGTCTTCGAGCAGACATTCTTCGAGCCGCGGGCCAACGTCGCGGGTGGTGGTGGTCCGGAAACCGCTTCTCAATCCCGAACTCAGTCCGGAACTCAGCGCCCGCGAAAGGAACTGGGTGAAAATGATCAGGACACAGAAAACCAGAAACACGGACAAAATGATGGTCGTAATCATCCAGCCGCGGCCGCGTCGGGGCTTGGCGGGCGGTGGCGGCGTGATGATCGGTGGCGGCGTCAACGGCGGCGGCACGCCCGGCGAAGAAAAGGACGAATTTTCCATAACGCCCGCAAACTAGCGCACAACGGGCAGGGGAGCAAGGTGGATTGACTTCAATTCTCAATCGTCCTCGTCGTCGTCCTCGTTCTCGTAATCGGGAACAAAAACCGGGAACGAGGACGAGGACGAGAATGAGGACGAACGCAGTTCGGCTTCACCAATACTGATGCACGAGCGGGCGAATCTGTGCGTCGTAAATCGCGCGGATTTTTTTCATCGCGTCGGCGGACAACGACGGCAAGTCCGACGCCGCGATGTTCTCCACGACCTGGCCCGGATGTTTCGCGCCGGGAATGGCGCACGTCACCGCCGGAGATTCCAGAATCCACCGCAACGCCAGTTGCGCCATCGTCGCGCCGGCGGGCACGAACGCTTTCAACTCTTCCACCGCGCGCAGGCCGGTTTCGAAATCCACACCGGAAAACGTCTCGCCGCGGTCGAATGCCTCGCCGTGACGGTTGAAATTCCGATGGTCGTCCTTCGCAAATTTTCTGTCGCGCGAGATTTTGCCGGACAACATTCCCGACGCCAGCGGCACGCGCGCGAGGATGCCGACCTTGCGCTTTTGCGCCTCCGGGAAAAGCAATTCCGCCGGACGTTGCCGGAAAATGTTATAGATGATCTGGATTGTTTGTACGCTGGGAAACTCGATGGCTTTGAGCGCTTCCTCGACCTTTTCCACGCTCACGCCGTAATACCGCAGCTTGCCCGCTTTCACGAGGTCGTCGAGGATGCCGAACACCTCGGGCATGTATAAAACCTGGATCGGTGGGCAATGCAGTTGCAGCAAATCAATCGTGTCGGTGTTCAGGTTCTTCAGGCTGCGTTCGATGAATGCCGTGAGATTCTCGCGGCTGTAACCTTCCGGCGTCTGCTGCGGCAGCCGGCGACCCGCTTTGGTGGCGATGTAAAATGTTTCCTTCCGCTCCTTTTTCAATTTGGCGAGCAGTTGTTCGCTGTGGCCATCGCCGTAAACATCCGCCGTGTCGAAAAAATTCACGCCGCCGTCGAGCGCGGCGTGCAAAGCGGCGAGCGATTCTTTATCCTCGACAGGTCCCCATGTGCCACCGATGGCCCACGCGCCAAAACTGATTTCCGAGACCTTCCAACCCGTCCGGCCCAGTTCGCGATATTTCATGCGGGCAAACTACACGAAAAATTCTTTAACGCAAAGTCGCAAAGGCGCAAAGGAAGCACCGTAGGCGCGGCATCTTTGTAGTTCATCAGTCAAAATAAGAAAGCTCCGTCAGGAGCGGCATATCTTTGATGTCGCTCCGCTGGAGCTGGAATTTGTTTTATGTGGGATTCTACAAATATGGCGCGCCTACGGCGCTTCCTTGCAAAAATCCGTAATACAATCCTGCAACTTCGCGCACGGACGATAAAGATTTGGACTGCGGTGGCAGAGCGCAGCGACGACACCGCTTTCCGTGCTGACGGTTGCTTCCAAAAGCGGCGTGGCTCCCGCCCTGCGGGATTCCCGCCGCAGTCCAAAATCTGTGGTTGCGGCCAAAGGCCGCGTTAGGTTCATCCTTGTCTCATCCCGCCTTCGTTTTGCTTCGGCGCGACAAGCCGTGGCTGAAATTTCGCGCCTTTGCGTCTTGGCGTCTTTGCGTTAAATTCGGGCGCTGATTATGCAAGCGGAGAAATTGACCCTCAAATCGCAGGAGGCGCTGTCGGAGGCGCAACGCCTCGCGCGCGAATCGTCACACCAGGAAATGGACGGCGAACATCTGCTGCTGGCCCTGCTCGGCCAGTCGGAAAGCCTCGTCCCCGAACTGCTCCAGAAAATCGGCGTCGCACCCGCGAAATTGCAGTCCGAACTGGAGCGCGATTTGTCCCGCCGCCACAAGGTTGAAGGCGGCGCGGAGGTTTATGCCAGCCCGACCCTGCGCAAGGCGCTCGACGCCGCGCAATCCGAGGCCGGCAAGCTCAAGGACGATTACGTCAGCACCGAACATCTGCTGCTCGGCCTGCTGGACGATGGCGGTTCGTCGTTGAAGAAGATTTTTCAAACGCACGGTCTCAAGCGCGACACGGTTTTGAAGGCACTCGCCGATTTGCGCGGCAACCAGCGCGTGACCGACCCGAATCCCGAGGACAAGTTCCAGGCGCTCGACAAATACGGGCGCGACCTCACCGCGCTGGCGCGGCAGGGGAAGATTGACCCGGTCATCGGCCGCGATGAGGAAATCCGCCGCGTCATGCAGGTGCTGACGCGCCGCACCAAAAACAATCCGGTGCTCATCGGCGAACCCGGCGTGGGCAAGACGGCGATTGCCGAAGGCCTGGCCCGGCGCATCGTCAGCGGCGACATTCCCGAATCGCTCAAGAACAAGCGGCTCGTGGCGATGGACCTCAGCGCGATGATTGCCGGCGCGAAATATCGCGGCGAATTCGAGGATAGGTTGAAGGCGTTCCTCAAGGAAATCGTCGCCAGCGAAGGGCGAATCATTTTGTTCATTGACGAACTGCACACGATTGTCGGTGCGGGCGCGGCGGAGGGCGCGACGGACGCGGCGAACATCATGAAACCGCAACTGGCGCGCGGCGAACTGCGCTGTGTCGGCGCGACGACGCTCGACGAATATCGCAAATACATCGAAAAAGACCCGGCGCTGGAACGCCGTTTTCAGCCGGTGCTGGTCGCCGAGCCGACGGTGGAGGCGACCATTGCGATTTTGCGCGGGTTGAAGGAACGCTACGAAGTCCATCACGGCGTGCGGATTCAAGATTCCGCGCTCGTTGCGGCGGCGACGCTGTCGCATCGCTACATCACCGACCGGTTTCTGCCGGACAAGGCGATTGACCTGATGGACGAGGCGGCGTCGCGCATCAAAATGGAACTGGATTCCAAACCGACGGAACTGGACCAGCTCGACCGGCAGATTTTGCAGTTGGAAATCGAGCGGACTTCGCTGGCCAAGGAAAAGGACGCCGCGAGCAAGGAACGGCTCAAGCGGCTCGATGGTGAGCTGGCGAATTTGAAGGACAAATCCAAGGCGCTCACCGCCCAGTGGCAGAATGAAAAGGCCGCCGTCAATGCCGTCAGCGTGGTTCAATCCCAGCTCGAGCAGGCAAAGCTGGAACTGGAACAAGCACGGCGGCGCGGGGATTTGACAAAATCCGCCGAGATTCAATACGGAAAAATCCCCGACCTGGAAAAGAAACTCGTGACGATGGAACGTGCTGCCGGCGTCCCGCCGGCAGGCAAAGTCGGGCAAGATGCCCGACGCACATTGTTACGCCAGGAAGTGACCGACGAAGACATTGCGAAGGTCGTGGCGGCGTGGACGCACATTCCTGTGAGCCGGATGCTCGAAGGCGAACGGCAGAAGCTGGTGAAGATGGAGGAACGGCTCGCGCAACGCGTGGTCGGGCAGAAGGAGGCGATCAAGGCCGTGTCCGATGCCGTGCGCCGCGCCCGCAGCGGATTGCAAGACCCGAACCGGCCCATCGGTTCGTTTATTTTCCTCGGCCCGACGGGTGTCGGCAAAACCGAGACGGCCCGGGCGCTGGCGGAATTTTTGTTCGACGACGAGAACGCCATGATCAGGATAGACATGAGCGAATACATGGAGAAACACACCGTGTCGCGGCTCATCGGCGCGCCGCCGGGCTACGTCGGTTACGAGGAAGGCGGGCAATTGAGCGAGGCGGTGCGGCGGCGGCCGTATTCGGTCGTGTTATTCGATGAGATTGAAAAGGCGCATCACGACGTGTTCAATGTTTTGCTACAGGTGCTTGACGACGGGCGGCTCACGGACGGACAAGGGCGGACAGTGGATTTCAAGAACACCATCGTCATCATGACCAGCAACCTCGGCTCGCCCATCATTCAGGAATATTTCCTGGGGAGCGCAGGCGGCTCGCCTGCCGTGTCCGGCGGCCCGCCGGGCACTCGTTCAACTATTCAAAAGAAGAAGTTAGAAGGTGGAGATTTCGGCGAGCCGCCGAAATCAGCACGCGAGCCGCGTGCGCTCCCCACCGAATTGGAAAAGGAAATCATGGCCGAGTTGAAAAAACATTTCCGGCCGGAATTCCTGAACCGCGTGGACGACGTCATCATCTTCCAAAGCCTCGACGAAAGCGAACTGGAGCGCATTGTGGACATCCAACTGGAGAAATTGAAGAAGCGCCTCGCGCAACAGCAACTTACGCTGGACGTGGACAGTGCGGCGAAGAAGCTGCTGGCGAAGGAAGGCTACGACCCGCAATTCGGCGCGCGCCCACTCAAACGCGCCGTGCAGGAACACATTCTCAACCCGCTTTCGTTGCGCCTGCTCGAAGGCGAATTCAAGCCGGGTGATAAAATCAAGGTCAGCGCGAAGGACGAAGGTTTGCTCTTCAATAAAAAGTAACTTGATCCAGACGGTCATCGTGGCTCGGGTGTTTTTTAATCGAACAGTTGTTTTGCGATTGACATTATATTAGTTCTGTGGATACAATCACATTTAAGAAAGGGTTTCCATTTATGTTAAATAGACTTCTCGCGAGGACAGGCAGGTGCCATCCATCTTTCTGCTGCATCGGGTTAAGCAGTTTGTTGGCACTGGGTTTGTTTAACGGCCCAAAGGCGGGCGCACAACCCGGATTAGTCGATCCCACTTTCAACGCCGGCATTACAAATTCCACGGTGGCAGATTTGATCTTGCAGCCGGATGGACGCATTGTCGTTCGAACCGGCTTTCCCGATTATGCTCTGGCAAGATTGGAGAAGGATGGCGCGTTGGATTCCAGCTTTAATCCCGGCCTCCCGTTGGGAAGCAAAGTCAATTGGATGGGATCGCAGCCTGACGGCAAAATTGTCATTGCCGGAAATTTCCTGGAGGTGCAAGGCGTGCCGCGTCCGTGTCTGGCGCGCTTGAATGCGGATGGAACCTTGGACGACAGCTTCGTGCCACAGATCATCGCGGCCAACATCCCACCTCCGCCTACGAATGCTCCGCCGATGTCATCAACTCCAACAAATAGCATCGGCATGCTTCTGGTGCAACCGGATGGAAAGGTGCTGGTCAGCGAAATGTTTTATATGACTGCAACGAACGGCAGCAAGTTGCCGGCGCTCATCCGTTTTAATTCTGACGGTTCAATCGACAACACTTTTGCCGTATTCACGAACACTCCTTACCGGATGGCCTTGCAATCCGATGGCAAGATTCTCATAGCTCAAACCATTTACTGGAATCCCTATCCCGGATCGAACACCGTTTATCGGCTCAATTCAGACGGCACGCGTGACCCAAGTTTTACACAGGTGAACATTGCCGGGTGGGTCAACACGTTTTCATTACAGGACGCCAATATAATCATTGGCGGATACATTTTTCGTGTGAATGGAATTAACTCGGGTTGGGTGGCGCGTTTGAATGCAAATGGACAGCTGGACACCAGTTTCCATTCGGATGCTTATGATTACGGCAATGGAGTTATTACCGCAATTCCACAGGTTGGTGGGAAAGTCCTGATTGCTGGCACCTTTTGGAACACAGGTTCCTCGAACCGAAACTTGGCACGCCTGAATCCAAATGGTTCTCGGGATACTACCTATGCATCCACAGGAGCGAACAGCTATGTTTACGCGCTGGCCTCGCAACCGGACGGCAAAGTGCTCGTGGGTGGCGAATTCACGACCATTAGTGGCGCTTCCGTTCCACGACTGGCGCGGTTGACCGGCGATTCAGACGCCGGTCCGGGAACGGTGGTTTTTGATTCGCCAACGGTTGAAGTGTTCGAAAATGCCGGCTCGGTGACGCTCACCGTGAATCGAATCTGGGGGAAACAAGGTGACGTGACGGTAAATTATCAGACTCAAGCGGGTTCGGCGGTCGCGGATTCCGACTATGAGGAACAAAGCGGAATTCTTGTATTTCATGACGGTGAAACCACGAAGAACCTGACCGTGCCGATCAACGACGATTCATTCATTGAGGATCTGGAATCCTTCCAGGTCATGCTCAGCGAGCCTGGCGGTGGTGTCATCGTGGGAGCGCAAAGCAATTGCGTCGTAAAAATACTGGATGATGACGGCCCTGCGAGTTTTGATCCGACGTTCGCAGTTCATCAAGGCGTGCTCGATGGGGCGGTTAATGGAGTGGTGATTCAATCGGATGAACGGTTGGTGGTCGGGGGATGGTTCCAGCAGGTGTCCGGAGTGCCGAGAAAAGGAGTGGCCAGGCTGAATCAAAATGGAACGCTTGACACGGCTTTTGATCCGGGCTCAGGTCTGGATTTCGGCGGTAACGCTGGATGGCTCAATCTGGTGAAACTTCAGGGGGATGGGAAACTGCTGGTCGCAGGCATCTTCAACAAAGTCAACGGCACCAACCGGAATTATGTGGCGCGCCTGAATTCGGACGGCTCTCTGGACACGAGTTTCGATGATGGATCGGGACCGGCAGCCGGTGGCATTGTCGGGGACGTTTGGGGAATGGAAATGCTGGCAGATGGAAGGATCATCGTGGGTGGCTGCTTTACGACCTACAACGGCATCGCTCGCAACGGACTCGCGCGGTTGAATACAAATGGAACCGTGGATGCCTCGTATCAACCGGCAGGCGCCAACACCGTTGTTCCGTTCGGATTGAAAACCGATGGCAAAATAGTCTTCGCTGGAATGTGGGATGATTATGCCAGATGCATCAACGCGGATGGCACCACGACCCGCACGAATGCGGATGGCACTACGAATATCATCTTCATCGTGACCGCCAACAATATCATCCGGCAAATCAGTTCATTGCCGGATGGGAATACGATGCTCGCTGGAAGTTTTACCAGCTTGAATGGACAGGCGCGGCGTTGTCTGGCCCGGCTGCTTCCAGACGGATCGGTGGATGCCACGTTCGTGCCTGATTTGAATCTGTTCTGGAATGGTTCTTCTTCGCCCTACATATACAGATTTGCGGTGCAAGCTGACGGAAAAGTTCTGGCTGCGGTTAAATCCTATGTCAGTCCGAGCGGAAACTATCTCGTTCGATTTCATAATGATGGCACGCTGGATAGTGATTTTGAACCAATGCGGTTTGCCATCCCTGCGGGGGACAATGACACGATTTCGACGATCAGTTTTCAAAGTGACAACAAAATAATTGTGGGCGGACAGTTTCAGACGGTAAACGACCTGTCCCGGCCCTACCTGGTTCGGCTCAAGGGCGGGGATAAGAGCGGCAGCCGTCCCTTGCTGGTAAAATCCCTTGATCTTTTGGTGGGTCAGTGCGGGTTGTCGCTGGCGGTCGCGCCGGCAAAGCCGTTCGTGCTGCAAACCTCAACCGACATGCTGAACTGGAAAGACTTGTCGACCAATACCGTCCTGACCAGCACGTTTTACGTTATTGATGATCGGATCGCTGGTTCCGACCGGTGTTTCTATCGCGTGAAGCAATTGGTCCCATGAAGTTCGCCAAGTGCGCTTCATCGGCTTACCTGCGGTGATCACCTTGCTCCTACGCTGGCGGGCTTCGGCAGCGTATTGACTCGCGCCCGCTCAAGCGTGCCGTGCAGGAACATATTCTCAATCCGCTGTCGATGCGCCTGCTCGAAGGGGATTTTAAACTTGGAGATAAAATTAAAGTTTCAGCCAACGACGGTGAATTGGTTTTCCAGAAGAAATAGCCTTGGAGATACGCAGGGTTGCAAAAAGGTTGAAAATATGAACAGGGCAGGGATTCGAAAGTCTAAGATTATAAGTCTATGACCAGGAATTCTTCTCATCGCGCTTTCACGCTGATTGAACTCCTCGTGGTCATCGCCATCATTGCGATTTTGGCGGCGCTCTTGCTGCCTGTCCTGGCCAAGGCGAAAGACCGCGCCAGGACGATCTCCTGTGTGAACAATTGCCGACAACTTGCCTTTGCCTGCCATCTCTACCTGACGGACAATGAAGACAAATTTTGCGATACGTCCGTTGTCCGTGGCGATAACGTGATCCGCAGGGCCTGGTTCAATCTGCTTTCGCCCTACACTGGAACCACAAATCTGCTGCATTGTCCTGCATTTCAAGTCAAGGCAAACGCGGTTATGGCAGGCAACTACCCCACCGCGCCGGAAGACGCGGCCTTTTCAAATTACGGATTGAACTTTCACGTCGGAGGCTTCGACTGGCCGGACATCTGGCCGGAGTCCACGTATCCCCCCGCGCGTTTGGGCGCCATCCGAAATGCCTCCGCGACCGTTCTCCTGGCCGACAGCGGCACGCTGGCAGTGAACACCACCGATCCAGCTCTTTGCGTCACTCCGCAATCTCCCCAGAAAGCCGGCGGTTTTGTGCTCAACGACCCGGCGGATACCCAGCCCAACTCTTTGGTCGTTTCACCCATCAACCCCGACTGGTGCGGGCCGGAGCTTCGCCACAATAACGGAAGAAGTGCGGTTGGCATGACGGACGGTCACGTGGAAATAAAAAAGGCATCGGAGTGGTATTGGGCCCGAACGCCGTGGCTGTATCCGGCAAATGGGGGCTGATGGCAAGGAAGGTTACGACCCGCAATTCGGCGCGCGTCCGCTCAAACGCGCCATTCAGGAATAAATTCTCAATCCGCTTTCGATGCGCCTGCTCGAAGGCGACTTGAGCGGCTTGGGAAGCCGCGAAAGGAATTTGTTCCGCCCTGCGGGACGAAGGCCGCTAGGCCGAGCGAGCGGGCGCGAGCGAGTCCATTCAAGCCCGGCGATAAAATCAAGGTTGCTGCGGACGGCGAGGGTTTAGCGGTCAAGGCGAAGTGACGCGTGTAGCGCAGGCTTTCCAGCCTGCGGGTTCATGGGACATTCCTGTCCCGTGTTCCGAACTGGCGACTGGAAAGTCGCCTGAACCCGCAGACAGGAATGTCTGCGCTACGACAAACACTAGCCCCGCTCAAGCGCGCCGTGCAGGAACAGGTGCTCAATCATCGTTCACGATTTCCAGTTCAACGGTGGCGGGTTCAAGGTCTGGCGCGGTCGCCGTTATCCTGACCTTGTCGGCGGCGATTGTGGATTGGAGGATGGCCAGCCCTCGGCCATGATAAGCCTTGCGGGTCGGGCCTTGATAAGGCTCCGGGCTGTTCAGGTCGCCGTTCTCAATGCCAAGAAGCGCTGCGGGGCCGCTGACTTCAAACGTCACTTCCGGCTCGGCGTCCGGGACGCGCACGCCCTGGGCATCCACGATCCGGAACTCCAAATGACAGATGTCCTTGCCATCGGCATGGAGCCGGGTCGTGTCGGGCGTCAATTCGATCCGGCTGGCCGTCCCGGCGGTTTTCAAGGTGTATTCGCAAACGTCACCGCGGTTGGCGCGGCCCACGGCCTTGAGCACGCCCGGTTCGTAGGGAACCGTCCACCGCAACACGCCATTCGTGGCTTCGGAAAGGCGTTTGGTCCCGATGAACTTGTCGTTGAGGGTCAATGTGACTTCGGGGCAATTCACGTAGCAAAGGACGGTGACCGTGGCGTTCGACGGCCAGTTCCAATGTTCCAAGCCGCCAAAACCACGCCGTCCCGGTTCCCGGTTTCCACCGGCGACACAAAGATAGACCGTCGGCTTGCTGCTCCAGAGACTTTGCCGGAACCAGGCGACGGGTTTCTTGAACCCGCACAGATCGAGCAACCCGGCGCCGCTGGCGCGGTTCGGCCATTCTCCCGCCTCACCCAGATAATCAATGCCGGTCCAGAGAAACTGGCCGGCTACGTAATCGTTGTCCCGCACCGCAGTCCAGGCATTGTATTGCTGGCTGTTTTCACTGCCAAAGATGATCCGCCCGGGAAACTTTTTGTGGTCATCCGCATAGCGCGATTCCTGGTAGTTGTATCCCACCGCGTCCAGCAGTTCCGGCAGGCCGACGGCTTCGGACATCGGCAGGTTGGCCAGCGCCGCCGTCACCGGGCGCGTGCGGTCCAGCGATTTCACGGCGGCAATGAGCGGCCGGGCACGCTTGACCAAGTCCTGCGCGGGCGGGTTCCCCGGCTGGTAATCCGCGTCCAACACCGGGTCCGTGAACGGATCGTTCGCGTAATCAATCTCGTTGCCGATGCTCCAGAGGATCACACACGGGTGGTTCCGGTCCCGGCGGACCAGGTCTTGAATGTCGGCGACCGACCATTGCTCGAACACCTCGGCGTAACCGAACCGGCTCGGCAGACCCGCGTTCCGGCCATTGACCCATTTCTTCTTGGACGGGGTGAATTCGTCGAAGGCTTCGTCTTTCACCAGCAAACCCAGCCGGTCGCAAAGGTCCAGCAGTTCCGGCGCCGGCGGATTATGGCTGGTGCGGATGGCATTGACGCCGAGTTCCTTCAACCGGCGCAAACGCCGCTCCAGCACCTTGTCCGGCACCGCCGCGCCGAGGCAGCCGGCATCGTGATGCAGGCAAACTCCCTTGAGCTTCAGTGGTTGGCCGTTGAGCAGAAAACCCTTGTCGGGATCAAAGGCGGCCGTGCGAATCCCGAAAGCCGTTGTGGTTTCATCCACCATGGTTGCCCCGGCCTGCAACCGGCTGCGGAGCGTGTACTGCGTCGGGGAATCCGGCGACCATAATTGCGGCCGGCTGATTTTGATCTTTTGGACCACGGTTTGCGCCGTTCCCTTTCCCGCGGTTTTCGAGGTGGTCAGGCTGCCCGCGAACCGGCCATCCGGTCCCAGAATGTCCGATTGAATCGAAAAGGTTTTTTCCCGGTCGGAATGGTTTTCGACCGTGGTTTCGATGCGGACGACCGCTTCGTCAGTTGTGACTTTTGGCGTGGTGACATAAGTGCCCCAATGGCCGATGTGCAATGGGTCGGTCACGCGCAGGCGCACGTGGCGGTAGATGCCGGAACCGGTGTACCAGCGCGAGTCGGCAAACCGCGAATGATCCACCCGCACCGCGACGACATTTTCATCCGGGCCAAACTTCAGGCCGGGTGTCAGGTCAAACGCAAAGCTGGAATACCCGTATGGCCGCGCGCCCACGAACACGCCGTTGATCCAGACCTCCGAGTAATCGTAAATGCCGTCGAACTCGATCGTGACGGCCATGCCTTTTTGGGCGGGGTCGAGATGAAAATGTTTGCGATACCAGCCGAGGCCGCCGGGCGCATAACCGTTGCCGCTGCCATAATCGGCACGGAACGGCCCTTCGATGCTCCAGTCGTGGGGCACATTCACGTGACGCCAGCCGGAATCATCAAATGCCGGCATGGCGGCGGTGGGAAAATCGCCCTTGCTGAAACGCCAGTCGAAATCAAAGTCCTCAACCATCCGGGCGGATGCGACCGTGCGGTTGGGCGCTGGCCCGCCGTCACGCAACTCCGCCGTGGCGCCGGTCCGGGCCAGCAGTAATAAAACTGCCGCCCAGGCAAGCTGTCCTGGCAAATTCACTTTCATTTCGCGGCCTGATTTCCGGGAACCGCGGTGGTTTTAGCCGGAGCAACCGGTTTTGTCCACCGACTTCGGCGAGCCGAAAAGGAATTTCAGCCGCGCATCACACCGCGACCACTTTCACGCGCGGAGAAAAACCAAGTTTGCGGAGAAGTTCTTCGCAATCTTCCCACGCGAGACCGAACGCGCGCACGTCGGCGACACCAAGACGGGCGATGACGGACGAAAGCGTCTTGGCATCGCGCTCGGCAAACTCGCCGTCCATGAGGGCGCGCTCCGACCAGTCCACCAACTGCGCCAGCGTGATCTCGTGATGGAGATAGGCGGCAATCTTGTCGGCGACGGTTTGTTTGGTGATCGTCATGACTGTACGTTCTGCGTCCGCGTGCTCATGAATGGCAGATAAGCCTATTCGTTTCTCCGCCACAGAGGAACGCAAAAAACCGCCAAGAATTTGAACCGCTGTTAAACGATGATGTCCGCTGATTCAAAAGGGCTGTAAGCCCGATAGATGATAGCCCAGGGCAAGCGAAGTGAAACGAGCGCCGCCCTGGGTTAATCGTAAAAAGAATCCAAGCCCTGTAAGGGCGGCAGAAAACTGGCAAACCAATTGGAGAGCGGCTACGAGGTGCGTGTGAGTGTCGGGCGCACCTTGACACTGCGACGGAGCGCCGAACTCCGATTCGGCAAGGTTCGCAGGGAATCGCCCGTTCATGCCGATTCGGAGATCGGCGCTCCGCTTTCCGTGATGCCGCATAGTTGCAGTGTCAAGGTGCGGGTGAGTGTCGATCCCGATGTTTTCCGCGAGGGCGCGGAAAACAGCACCCGAGACGGGTGCGCTCCCGAGCAACTTCGGAGTTCGGATCTATTTGGCCTTGCTCTCCAGTGAAAAAAAGGTGCGATTCCAGCGGGGCCGCCAGTGATTCTTTTTATCGAGGGAAAGAACCACGCTCGTCGCGCGGCCCACGATTTGACCACGCGCCACCGTGCCGAAATAACGCGAATCAAAACTGTCATCGCGATTGTCGCCCATCATGAAATAGTGGCCGTCAGGAACCTGCACCGGCGCGAAGGTGCGCATCGCGGGAACTCCGTTGATGGCCATTACGGCGTGCGGACAGGCGGGAAGTTTTTCCGTCGCGAAAATGCTGCGTTCGCGCTCAGCCCCGGAAAGTTGCCCCGCCATTTCCGGGTCCGGTGACGCATATTCCACGGGCTGGCCATTGATGACCAGCCGTTCATTTCGCAGCTCAACGGTGTCGCCGGGCAGGCCAATGACACGTTTAACCAGCCGTTGGCCATCCTTGGGTGAAAAGAATACGACGATATCGCCGCGCTGCGGATTGCTCCACTCAGTGATGTGCCAGGTGGTGAACGGAACTTTAAGGTCGTAGGCCAGCTTGTTCACGAAGACGCGGTCGCCTTCGAGAATTGTCGGCTTCATTGAGCCGGTGGGCACATCGTTCCAATCCGCCAAGGACGACCGGATGGAAAACAGGACCAGCGCCAGAATCAAAAGCGGGCGGATTTCCTGTCGCCACCATCGGCGGGCGACAGCGCGATATTTTTCAACATTCACGGAACTTTGACATCGCAGCAGAACCCCCGTTCATTCTGTGGTTATCACCCAATTTGGAACACAGCTTAACGCCCGCAATATAGAATAGCTTTAGCGCCACTTTCGGGCGTTGCGCCCCGGCTGAAAATTAAACTTGAAATGTATGCCGCAGAGGCACACATTAACCCTGTGCCGGTTCTAACCAAAGAACGTCGTGGAGAGCGGTTGGTCGCCCGCGTGAGCGGGTCGGACAAACTGCTGTTCCAACGTGCCGCCTCTCTCGAAGGGCGCTCGGTCGCAACCTTTGTGATTACTCATGCGCGCGAAATGGCGCGGCGGATCGTTGCTGACCAGGAAGCCATCGAGCTGGATGCCATCCAGTCACGTCGCTTCGTGAAGGCTCTGCTGAATCCCGCAGTCTCTGCTCCGAACCGGTTAAAAAAAGCTGCCGCCGCTTACCGGCAGCGTGTGGCTGCCTGAGTTACGGGGCGTCTGGCTTTTCCAATCCGAGCCATTCGGGAACGGCTTTCATTGGCAGAAACATTTTCTGTTCATCCAGCGGCTGAAAACCGAATGTGCCGTAAAACTTTGCGGCCGGCCCATCTTTCGGGTCAACCACGACGGCCACTGAACCGACGATGGAACTGGTTTCGTAACTTCGCTTCAGGGCGTCCACCATGAGCAGATCACCGATGCCTTGTCCCTTGAATGCGAGGGCGCGGGCAAGCCGCCTCAACAGCGTGGCTGGCAGTCGTGGATAACGAGGCAATTTCCTGGTCAGCTCAACGGGTAGTTTCTCCAATTCGATGGACGTGGCCGAAAGCGTGTAGAACCCGGCGATTTGGCCTGGATCAGCAACCGGCACGAGAACAAAACAGGTTGACGTCCGCGACTTGGCCTCCCTCCTTGCCCGCGTGTGAAGAAACCCGGTCAGTTCCGGAGACTCACATGAGAAATCTTCCCGGCGATGAACGGCAGGATCAAGAATCTCAACGCGAAACTGTGATTGGTCGGCCATGCGTTGGCGGCAGTGTATCGGGGAGATCGCCGTTTTCCAGCGTTCAATTGGCAATGAACCGGCGACACGGTGTCGACAACCAAGCTGTGAAGGCACGGCGGCTGGTGCTGGAAAACCTGACGCCAGGGGCGGTCTATGCCATCCAGATGTGGGCGGTGGGCGGCAGCACCGGCCACGGCAACGGTGACCCGGTGTCCCACATGGCGATGTAAGCCCGGTGGACTTGAACCGCGAAATACACGAGCCGCGCGAAAACTTTTTAACGCAACTCCGCTAACGCGCGAGCGGGAGACGCGAAGGCAGCTGATTTTATAACAGAGTTTGAGTTTGCTCCACAAACCGCTTGGCTGATTCAACGTGGTAAGCAATTTCGCACTTGGGACACCAAAGGTGATACTCGAAATAATGATCCCGGTTTTGCTTCCATTTGCCCTTCCGCTTGATGACCGGCGTTGAACATTTCCGGCATGGCTCACCTTCCTGCATGGCGGGGCGGACGCCTTCGGATTCGGGTTTGTTCTCGTAACCTTCGTCTGCAGGGAGATTGGGCTGGTGCAGGGCGGCCATCGAGAGTTGATCGCACCGTTCATTTTCTAGATTGCCCGCGTGACCTCTGACCCAGCGGAATTCCACCTGATGCGCCTCACACAGCGGCAGCAGTTTCTGCCATAGGTCAATGTTCTTTGCACGCTCCTTGTTGTTGAGCCACCAATCCTTCTTTTTCCATTTCACCGCCCAGCCCTTCGTGATGGCGTCCACCAGATACTGTGAATCGCTGTAAAGCGTGACCTTGCACGGCTGCTTCAACATTTCGAAGCCCGCAATGGCCGCGTAGATTTCCATCCGGTTGTTGGTGGTCGAACGAAAACCACCGCTGGCTTCCGCACGCTTTTTGGGATGCAGCAACACCACACCATAACCGCCTGGCCCAGGATTGGGTTCGCAGCCACCGTCCGTGTAAATCTCCACATGCGAAGTCGCAACCGGTGTTGAATTGTCGTTCGTGCTCATGGCTGCTGGTTCGTCGCGTGATTCTGCCACATTCACTCTTGCCTCGTGTAAAGCCTCACTGTGCTATTAAGTCCACAAACTTTCAGCACGTCAGCAGCCAAACCCGAAGCTTTCAGGTCCATGTTTCCAACTTGACGCTGCACTTCCGACACGATTCCTACATCCGAATATGATAACGCTCTTTTCACCAGATCGATAGCTCCGTCTGGCAGCGGCGTGCTGTCCTCCAGATACGGAAGGTTCTCCTCCTTCCCACACATCGCTTGAAAAAGTTTCACCCCGTAAACCATGAAAGCGCACAAGAAGTTTGCCTGTGCCAAACGTTCATGGTCTCTATGTTTTTGCAGCCATGTCGAAGTGAGCTTCAAGCCCTCCAAAGGGTTCTGCTTATTCCGAGCCCACCATGTTGCCAATGCTGCCGCGTCGTCAGGTGTTTCTGGAGTCAAATCCCCGAAACTCGCAGTTGGATCGCAAGACAAGATGACGAGTTTCGCGATTAGTTTTTTCTGGTCCTTTTGCAGAGCCTTCCGCGCAAGGCTGACAGCTTGATCTTTTCGACCGTCGTCCATCAAGAAACAAGCGGCAGAAACGTAATCGATCTCGTCTTCGTTGTCAGAATATCGAACCTCTATTGAGACATCTGGACAGCCCTCTACATCATATAGCCCTGGAATCTTTGGTCGCGTGCTCCCACCAACTGGACGAATGACGGACTCCGGCACAACCATTAAAGTCGGCCCTCGTGGAGACAAGATGGTGGCCTGCAATTTTCCGTCGCATTTCTTTGCCTCGGGTGAGAAAAATCGGCCTGAAGTCGGCGGAGAATACTGCCCGGCTGCAAGATTTGTCCGAACCGCATGTCGAAGCATGAATTTTTGGTCATTCCAAAACTGCGTGGTACATGCAACCGATGCTTCCGACCAACGAAGCAGGTGATTATTCAGCCCGAACACCCTCTTGTTCTGGATGGAGTTTCTGCTGAAACTTGGCCGGTTGCCAGTAGCGAGGAAGCACGAAAAGGGAGTCAGTGGATACAGGATAAGACAATCCTCTTTGTCCAAGCGGTCCGTCAGGACCAAGCCGGTATCCGGTTTCAAGAAATACGGCTTCTCGCATGTGAGTATTTGCCAATCTCGCTTCGCAATCAATTCGATGCAGTGCGGATTTGTTACGCAGGATGCCAACATTCCGTAGCTCGCGCGAAAAAGGTCTCCTGAAAAGCCGCGCATGGCTTCACTGACTTGAGCACTGCACAGGAAAGCGGCTGGCGTGCGTAGGTACGAGGCAAGCAACCACATCGCCCATCCATAACGCTCATCGTCGGTGGGGCGAACCCCATTTTCGAGTTTCCGCTGTAAGTGGACCAGTTTCGTCTCAACTTTCTCAAAAGCGTCTTCGACATCTTGAGAGTACAGGTTTTCTTCGCCTCCCCAACTACCTGGACCAGCCGACTGCGCTTGGACGCCGGACCTATCAACCGACAGTTTGTAAAACTGATTCGTTCCCATCAGCCAAGGATGCGATGTGAACCGAGCGACAAAATGGTTCAGATTCGTCTGCTTTGGTCGGCTTTGAGCTTTTGCAGTCATTGCGAAAGAGACATGCGGTGCAGAGCTTTCACAGAATCTCAATTTGGCGGCCAGAGTTTTTCCACTCGCAGTCGTTTGGCGATCACTTCCGTCGAGACGCCAAATTTTGGCGCAATGCGCGTGGCGATATAATCCAGAGCGGCTTCGTCGGCGGCCAGCCAGTCGGAATAGCCGGCGGCTTGAGCGGATTTGATGGCGCTTTGGAATTCTTTACGTAATGCGTCGGGCGGGACGAGCAGGCGTCCGGCAAATTCATAGGCCTGCCACTCCACCCAGCCGTATTCCACATCGGGTATGGCGGAGATGTAATCGAACCATTCCCGGGCACTGGCGTGTTTCAGCCCGGCAAAAATGTCGCGATGCAAGATGAGATGGCCGATTTCATGCGCAACGGAGAACCGCAAACGGTATTCGAGCCGCGGATTCATGAAGGCGCGGTTGTCCACGAGAATGGATTTCAAATCGCCCATGAGCAGAGCGTCGATGTCCAGTTGTTCGCGCAGTCCATTCACGGGCACCAAATCCAGACCGAGGTCAAATTCGGCAAGGTCGAGGACTTCAACGGGCAATTTGCGTCCTGTCGGATACGCGGCTCGCAACCGGTCGGCTTCCTGCCAGATACGTTCTTTGGGATTGTATGGCGCTTTGAATTTGCGCGGGTTGTTCAAGGTTTGTTGGCGCTTCTGATGAGTTTGAGCAGTTTTTCCAAGTCTTCCCGCGAGGGTTTTTGGCCGGAGAGGGTGCGGAAGAAAACGGGCAGATGCGCGGCAAGTTCCTTGTCCTCGAGCAGGTGGTCGGGGATGCGCCCGGCGTCCACGGCGGCGTAATCGTGAAATTTATGCCAGTCGGCCGTGCCGGGCTTGACGCCAAGCTGTTTCGCCCATTTGCGAAGGGTCTCGTCATCGCGCGGCGGCGGCATGACTTCGCGTTCGATTTTGCTCCAGTTGCTGGGGTCGTGGCCGTGCTCCAGGCAGAACTCGCGCAGGCCGAGCCGTTGTTTCGCCCGCAGTTCTTTGATGAAGGTTCCAAACATAAATTTGTTCTTTGTGGTAAAACAATTACCACAGAATCTGGCGGAAGTCCAGCAGGAAATTGTAAGCGCGTTATTCTTCCAAAAATCGTTTGAGCGGTTGCCAGTAATAAGATTGCCAGCCCTGGTTTTTATTCGCGCTTTTCATTGCCGCTGCGGCGCGCTTTAATTCCGGCGTGGCGATTTTGGGTGCGAATGAGGATGCCGTCAGGAAGCGCGTGAGCCGGGTCATTGCCTTTTCAGCACGAACAGGCAGACATCATTTTCACGCAGGTCAAATCGCTGTTGAACTTTTCCATCCCGCCCGACCTTGATGGTGGACCTGGCGATGGGTGCGCCACTGTTATCGGATTTGATTTTTGCAACCTGCGCCCTGGTCAATTGCGCAGGCGAACCCAGGTCCAGGTAGGTCGCGTAGGCGTCGTTGACGCGGTAGCCGACCTCGTAAATTTCCAGCGCGTACTCACCCTCGGGCACGTTGGTCAGGTTGAGCGTGACCTTGTTTTTTGGCAAGGACGGCAGGTCGCGTTTGTAAAAGACCTGATTAATGACGTTGGTGCCGGGATGCGTGATGGTGAAATCCCAGACCAGCGCCTGGATGCCGCCGGACTTGTCGGCGCATATCCACGAGGCCGGGTCGCTGTCTTTCAATTCGGTCGGGCCGAGCCGGTTCAAAAACTGATATGCGTAGAACGCCGGCTTGTTGATGTCCTCGTAGTTAATCAGGCCGAAGCCGCCGTGAAACGGCGTCCAACGTGGACCAGCCTCCTCAAAAATATCGGTGAACACCCAATAGGACATCGAATCGGCGGCGGCGCCGGCGTTCTTGATTTTGTCGAGGATGAACGCGGCGCTGTGATAGCTGTCGTGGATGGGATCAAACGGAGTGTAAGAAGCGCTCCACTCGGTGAAATGTAATTCCAGATTGGGCATCGCGGAATCGCGGATCTGCTTGCGCACCCGGATTACGTTGCCATAAATGCCTTTGGGGTTTTGAGAAAACACCGTG
This sequence comes from Verrucomicrobiota bacterium, assembly GCA_036803685.1. GTDB lineage: Bacteria > Verrucomicrobiota > Verrucomicrobiia > Limisphaerales > UBA11358 > UBA11358. The sequence goes on from DAIRTX010000036.1 coordinate 31,687, forward strand.
CCAGCATTGCCGTTTTCATCCAGGTAACCACTGTCCACGCAGTAGTCGTGCGTCGAAATAAAATCCACCGGCGCACGATTCGTCGCGCAAAAATGGATGAGTTCTGGCACCCACAAACAACTCGCCGTCGCCGGACCGCCGACCTTGTAGGCGGGCGAAACGTCCTTGATCGCCCTTGCCGTGACGGCGTAGAGGTCGAAATAATCCTGCTGCGTGCCGTGAAAAAAGTTTGCGCGTTCGGCTCGTTCCAGACTTCAAAATACCAGGTGCGCACCTCGGCGTCACCGTAACGCTCGCGCAGGTGTGTTACGAAAGCGTGGATGAGATCGCCCCACTTTTTGAAATCCTTCGGCTTGGTCGAGTTGCCACGCCACCAGAAAACCGTCTCGGAACCGCTGGCCATTGCCGACGGTGTGAAGCTGAGTTCCACAAACGGCTTCATGCCGATGCTTTGGAGAAAATCGTAAAGCTCGTCAATGTATTGCCAGTTGTATTCCGGCTGGCCGTCCTTGCCCTCCTTGTAAACCCCCATGTCGTCGCAGAACAAACCGTGCATGCGGATGTATTCAAAACCGCATTCACGATGCGCGTAAGCCAGTTGCCGCTGCCAGTCGGCGCGCAAGCCTTCGTTGGCCCGCCCGGCCCCGACACACCTCTTGAACATCGTGTTCATCGGTCCCTGCACCTGCCGGAAATCGGCGGTGATGACGCGGTCGGTGGCTGGCGGATTGGTGCCTGCGACCAGGGGAATTACCATCATCAGCAATGAAATACCCGAGAGGATGACGCCGTTTTTATTCATACTGGCTTAAGGGGTTTACGTAAGCGTGAAACATTACACTACCCATTCCTGATGGCAACAGCGATCATTAGGGCTTGCTTCGGATTCTCCTTCTCCAGCCCTTTCAAGCCCGCATCAATCAGCAAAAACCATTCACGGGACCGTGGTGAAATAAACCCTTCTCCGCGCTTTTCATTGCCGGTGCTGCGCGCTTTAATTCCGCCGTGGCGATTTTGCACATCCAACCCGTTCAATCTCTCGATGCGCCGGAACTGGCGTTGTATCTGACCCTCCGCCGCGTCGAGGAACACGAGCGGGCCGGCGTGTTGGTGGCCACGAATGCCAAAGTTGTCAGGCGGCTGCTGGCGAGCCGGTTCACCGTCGTCTCCGCACTGCTCACGCCCGCGTGGCTGGAACGGCTCGAACCGCTGCTGCGCGCACGGCCGGAAGAAGAGATTTGCGTTTACGTCGCCGAACAGGCGGTGCTGGAAACCATCACCGGCTACCAGTTGCATCAGGGCGCGCTGGCCGTGGCCAAAATCCCGCCGCAGCCGGATTTTGAAACGCTCCTCAGTAACTCCCCGCGCCCGTTGCTGCTGGCGGCCGTGGAGGGCATTGCCAGCGCGGAAAATCTGGGCGCGGTGGTCCGGAACTGCGCGGCTTTTGGCGCGCATTTTCTGATCGTGGGCGAGACGTGTGGCAGTCCGTTCCAGCGCCGCGCGGTTTCCGGTTCCATGGGCGCCGCCTTCGAGCAACCGTTGGTGCAGGTGGACAATCTGGTGGAAAAACTGACGGCATTGCGGGCGCGGGGCGTGCGGTGTCTGGCGGCACATCCCCGGCCCGGGGCAAAGAAGCTGGCCGCCGTGGATTTGCGGGGCGACTGCTGCCTGGTGTTTGGCGCGGAAGGGCCGGGCCTCACGGCGGCCGCGCTGGCGGCGTGCGACGACATGGTGGAAATCCCGATGCCTTCCCACATGAATTCACTGAACGTGGCCGTCGCCACGGGAATATTCCTTTACGAAGCGACCCGGCAGCGCGGCTGAGGATTTTGGACTGCGGTGGCAGAGCGCAGCGGCGACACCGCTTTTCGACTGGAGACAGCACTTCCAAAGCGGCGTGGCTCCCGCTCTGCGGGATTCCCGCCGCAGTCCAAAATGATTTGGTTGCGGCTATGTCACGCTGTGCCTTTGCACTGCAATAGGTCAGAATCATCGTGCGCCGCGAGGATTTTTCAGGAGCGCGGACAGCTTTGTCCGCGTGTTCCTGCCGCATCGGCGCCTTCGCGCGGACAAAGCTGTCCGCGCTCCTTTGGTTGCGGCTTTGTGTTGCATTAAATTTGGTTGGCACTTTTTGCCGTCGGCGGCCATTGATAGATGGATGCACGACGCGACCGACATGGATTTGTTGCGGCAATACGCCGACGGGAATTCCGACGCCACTTTTACTTTTCCAAAAACCGTTTGAGCGGCTGCCAGTAATGAGTCCGCCAGCCTCGGTATTGAGAAGGAATAATTCTAGTCGTCTGCTTTCGACAGTTTGCCCTGCTGGTAGTCCGCCAGATTTTTTTCTAGAAAGCGTTTTTCGCCGTCGTCCGCAGCGGCATTGACCGCTTTTTGTTCGGTGGCGATGGCTTCCGGCTTTTTCCCCAGCAGGAACTGGATGCGGGCCAGAGTATCGAGGATGGCCGATGATTTGCCCTGCGCGACGGTGTTCGCGCTTTCGGCGATTTTTTCAGCCACAAGAAGACCGCGCTTCGCCAATCCTTCGTGCGTGGCCATCGTCCAGGCAATTCCGTTTTGGAAACCGGCGTTGTCTTTATGCTCGTCACTTAAGGATTCAGCCAGTTTATAGGCTGCGTCGTAATCCTTCCGGCCCAGCAAAATTTGCAGATGAGTGTCACCGTATTGAAACCGCATTGGCTCGGGCACTGTTTTCTCCAATTCAGCCACGGCGGCTTCGGCGTCATCCCATTTTTTTTGTTTCATGGCCTCGCGCAGCTTTTTATTAACCGCCATCCATTTTTGATTCTCTTGTTGTTGCTTCTCGTAGTCCACAGCGGCCTTGGCAATGTCGAATTTGTCCGCCAATATCTCCTCAAGGGTTTTTTCATCCAGCCCCATCGGATGTCCGATCCAGGCAATCCGGCCCTGCTTGTTGATGACAAAGGCGGTGGGAATGCCGTTCTGGTCCGCCGCTTTCATCCAATTAACGGCCATGAAGCCGTTGGTTTCCTGGCTCTTGTCGTCGAGTGCGACGCGGTAGGTCATCTGGTCGCCCATTTTTTTCACGAACGCTGCGACACCGCTGTCGTCCGGTTCCGCCATGTTTTGTCCGATGGCAATGATTCCTTTGTCTTTGAACTTTTTGGACAACTCGTTGAGATGCGGGATGGAGACGCGGCAGGGACCGCACCAAGTGGCCCAGAATTCCACAATGTAAACGTGGTTCGTGTCGAACGCCTTCACCGGGTCGCCCTGCACCCATTTGGCGACCTGGAGTTTTGGCGCTGGATCGCCGACCGTCAATTTCGCCTCCGCCGTGCGTGCGGCGACCGCAAGAGCGACGCCGGTCAGCAGGGTCAATGCCCGCAACAATAAAGAGTTTTTCATGTCAATTCCTGGGTTCGGGTTTGAAGTTGGGCACATCATTTGTTAGCAAGACCAGTCTTGACCGGGAAAGCATTTTGTCCAGTTGAATCTGCAT
>DAIRTX010000037.1:0-35029 GCA_036803685.1 Verrucomicrobiota bacterium
GTTAAAGAAGTAGCAGCCGACGTGAGGAGGCTCCGAATGAACGATTGTTTCCAAGAAAATTTGAGCCTCGTTACCTCGGCTGCTACGAGAGAAGACGTCTTTGAACGGGTTGTTAACCTTGTTTAATACTCTAACTGTCCTGAAGGAACACCCTCTGAAAAATCAATTCAGGCTCAATGTGCGGGTGCCTTCAATGTCTTCAATTGAAACGGTCGCCGACGAGTCGGTGATTCAAAGTGTGTTGCTGCACTCACAGAGCGCCGCTGCGAATAAGCGAAATTTTTAACAAACCGGCTTGCGGGAGGAGCGCACGCCGACTAAACATAACCCCAACATTTGAGGAGTGATGGACAATTTTTGACCAAGTGAGCGGTCGCACGAAATGTCAGCGATTTTTCCGAAGTGGACAAACTGGTTGCCGCTGCAGATTGGCGTCGTGCTGGCGCTGGTCGGCGGTGTGGTGACAGCGGGTGTCACTTATTATTGCACGCCCAAATATACGCGGGCCGGTTACCAGCCGATCCAGCCGGTGCCATTTTCGCACGCGACCCACACGGGGCAACTGGGCGTTGATTGCCGCTACTGCCACAACACGGTGGACAAATCGTGGTTCTCCAGCATACCCGCGGCGTCCACGTGCATGAATTGCCACAGCCTGGTGCTCAAGGACGACCCGCGCCTCGCGCTCGTCCGCGAAAGCGCGGCCACCGGCAAACCCATCCCGTGGGTGCAGGTTCACATCGTGCCCGATTATGTTTATTTCAACCACTCCGTCCACGTCGCGCGCGGCATCAGTTGCGTGGAGTGTCACGGGCGCGTTGACCAGATGAGCGAGGTTTCGCACGCCAAGCCGTTCAGCATGAGTTTCTGTCTCGATTGCCATCGCCAGCCGGCGGCGTTCGTCCGGCCGGTGGACAAGGTCACAGACCTGGGCTGGCAATGGAGCACCAATGCGGACGTCGCCGCGCAGATGCAGAGGACCAACGGCGCAGCCTTTGTCCACGACTGGAAAATTGAATCGCTGCAAAGCTGCTCGGCCTGTCACCGATGAAGATGAAAACCACGACGCGTAATTTTTTTAACGCAGAGGCCGCGGAGAAACGCGGAAATTCGCAGAGGATTTTGGAGTGCGGTGGCAAAGCGCAGCGGCGACACCGCTTTTCAACTGCGGACAGAGCTTCCAAAGCGGCGTGGCGCTTCGCTTCCCGCCGCAGTCCAAAAAGATTTGGTTGCGGTGTCAGCCGCGCCAAGTATTTCGCGGTTTGCTTGAAATGAAATCCAGCCCAACAACTCCCGCCCAACCGGCCATGACCGGCCGCCGATACTGGCGCAGCCTGGACGAATTGGCCGACACGCCGGAGTTCAAGGACTGGCTGCATCGCGAGTTCCCGCAGGGCGCCAGCGAGTTCGAGGACGGCGTTTCCCGCCGACACTTTGTCAAAATCATGTCCGCGTCGTTCATGCTCGCAGGTCTGGGTGTAATGGGCGCGGGCTGTCGCCGGCCGGTGGAAAAACTGGAGCCGTTCGGCCAGCAGCCGGAAGGCTACGTTTACGGCGAACCGGAATATTATGCGACGGCCATGCCGACGCGCACCGGCGCGGTCCCGCTCGTGGCCAAATCCTACGAAGGCCGGCCGATCAAACTGGAGGGCAACGCCAAATTCCCTGGCAGCAACGGCGGCACCGACCGCTACGCGCAGGCTTCCATCCTGAATCTTTACGATCCCGACCGCGCCAAACGGTTCACGAAGGACGGCAAAACCGTTTCACGCGACGAGGCGCTGGGTATCCTCGACGAACTGTCGAAGAAATTTGCAGCGAACCAGGGTGAAGGAGTTGCCTTCCTGGCCGAAAGCAGCACGTCGCCGTCATGTGTGCGGCTGCAGAAGTTGATTGCCGGAAAATTTCCCAAGGCGCAGTGGTTCACTTACGACGCGATTGATTCCGGCATTCATCAACGTGCGGCGACGCAGGCGTTTGGTCAGCCGGTCCGTCCGGTTTACCATTTCGACAAGGCGAAGGTCATCCTTTCCCTCGACTGCGATTTTCTCGGCGGCGAGGACGACGCGCACAATCACATCCGCAAATTTGCCGCCGGCCGCAAGCCGGGCGATGGGATGAGCCGGCTTTACGTCGTGGAATCGTTGTTCACCCTCACCGGTGCGAACGCGGACCACCGGCTGCGAATTTCATCAAGTCGTGTTATTGAAATTGCCTCCAGAATTTTATCTTACGTATCGAGGGTTGTCGTTGCTCCACCAGTCAGTTTTGAAGAGCACTGGATTGATGAGTGCTCAGGTGACTTGCTCCGCAGTCGTGGCAATGTTCTGGTCGTTGCCGGCCAGCGCCAGCCGATTAAAGTTCATTTGCTCGCGCACGCCATCAACACGGCGTTGGATAGCATTGGCAACACGGTCAGTTTGCTTCCGGCAACGGAAACCGCCGGTGCGAATTTGAAGAATCTCGGCAGCAGCGCGACGGACACCCTTGTCATTCTTGGTGGCAATCCGGTTTACAACGGGCCCGCTGATTTTAATTGGGGAACAATCCAGCACAAGGTAACAACTTTAGTTCGCCTCGGTTATTATGAAGACGAAACTTTTGAACTCAGTAACTGGCATTTCCCGGCGGCGCATTATCTGGAATCATGGGGCGACGTAACGACCAGCGATGGCACGCTCGTGCCGGTCCAGCCGTTGATTCAACCCCTGTTCGGCGGATTGACCGAATTCGAATTCCTCGCGCGCATCGCCGGCGAATCACAGACAAATCCTCACGACATCGTCCGTGCAACGTTTGCGGGTTCCGAAGAAAGCTGGAAGAAATTTCTGTTCAATGGCTATCTGGCCGATTCAGCGGCGAAGCCGGTTGACGCAAAATTTGGCGCAACCATTCCGGAAGTGAAGTCCGCCGCGCCCTCAGCCGGCAGCCTCGAACTCGTTTTTTATCGCGATGCGAAGATGGATGACGGACGTTACGCGAATAACGGCTGGATGCAGGAACTGCCTGATCCCATCACCAAGCTGACCTGGGACAACGCGGTGCTCGTCAGCCGCAAGACGGCGCGCGAGCTCGGCGTCCAAAACGGCGATGTGGTCGAAGTCACCTTGAACGGCCGCAGCGTCAAAGGTCCGATCTGGACGCAGCCGGGCATGGCGGACTATTCGCTCGGTTTGGCGCTCGGTTACGGACGCGAAAGGGCAGGGCGCGTCGGCACCGGCGTCGGCTTCAACGCCTACAAGATTTTCACCGGCAAATACATTGAGACCGGCGCGACGGTGCGCAAGACGGGTGAAACTTATTTGCTCGCCTGCACGCAGCATCATTGGTCCATGGAAGGACGCCCGGCGGTGCGCGAGGCGAACCTTCAGGAGTTTTCCCAGAACCCGGATTTCGCGAATGAAATGCACGGCACCGAGCCGCCTATCGTCGCGCCGTTGTATCCCAACCCGCTCGATGAGGCGAAGAAGACCGCGTTGCATCAGTGGGGCATGGCGTTGGATTTGACGGCGTGTGTCGGTTGCGGCACGTGTGTGATTGCCTGCCAGAGCGAGAACAACATCCCCATCGTCGGCAAAGACCAGGTGCAGCGAGGCCGTGAAATGCACTGGATCCGCATCGACCGTTATTACACCGCTGATCCGGCGAAGGAAAAATGGTCGGACGCGTTCCAAAAGGACGACGAGCAGCAATTCGCCGAATGGATTGACGACGTGCAGGCGGTGAACCAGCCGATGCTTTGCCAGCATTGCGAGGCCGCGCCGTGCGAAAACGTCTGCCCGGTCAACGCCACCGTCCACGACCAGGAAGGGCTGAACGTGATGGCATACAACCGCTGCATCGGCACGCGCTATTGCGCGAACAATTGCCCGTACAAGGTCCGCCGGTTCAATTATCTCGATTACAACAAGCGTCCGCTGGCCGACCTGAAGGGACCGTTTTATCCCACGCCGCTCACGCACAAGACGGACGGCAAATGGGATTTGTTGAGCTGGTGGAAAAATCCGGACAGCGGCATGCGCGAGGAGGACGAATGGGACTTGATCAAAATGGTCAAGAACCCGGACGTGACGGTGCGCATGCGCGGCGTGATGGAAAAATGCACCTACTGCACGCAACGCATCGAGCAGGCGAAAATCGCGCAGAAGGTCAAGGCCGGCGCGTCGGACAATGTGCGGCTTACGGAAGCCGCCGGCACGATTCCCAAGACCGCTTGCCAGCAGGCGTGTCCGGCGGGCGCGATTGTGTTCGGCGACATCAGTGATCCGGACAGCACCGTTTCGCGGCTCAAGGCGCAGGCGCGGAATTATTCCGTGCTCGGCGATCTGCTGACGAAACCGCGCACGACGTATCTGGCGCGCATCCGCAATCCGAACCCGGCCATGCCTGATTACCGCGAATGGCCTTACAGCTTTGAGGAATATGAAAAACGCGGCGGCAAACTCCAGGCCGCAGAGAAGGGAGCGAGCTGATGGCAAGCTTTACGATTTCGGAATCGCACCTCATGACTCTGAACCGCCCTGTTTTTTTTGGACTGCGCCGGCAGAGCGCAGCGGCGACGGCGCTTTCGGAGCTTGGTGGGTGTGCGAATATCCAACAGTCTTCTCTCAAAGCGGTGTCGCGCTTCGCTTGCCACCGCAGTCCAAAATGGCCGCTCGACCATCGCAGTTCATGGAAAAAAGTGGCCGAACCGGGCGTTCTCCAGGCCGAAAAGAAAGGAGCGAATTGATGCCTGAATCCGCGACCAATTTGAAAACGTTCGTGCCGCTGGCGGAATTGCAACGCGCACCGATCGTGGAGAACAACCGCGGTCCCGGCTGGCTGACGGACAAGCTCTCGTCGTTCGCCGAAGGCAAGACACCGCTTTGGTGGTGGGTTCTGTTCGGCCCGGCGGTGTTGGGGGCGACGGTGTTGTTGCCCGTCATGTTGATTTACCAGATTTCCACCGGCGTCGGTGTCTGGGGCAACAATCAACCGGTGGCGTGGGGCTGGGACATCATCAATTTCGTGTGGTGGGTCGGCGTCGCGCACGCGGGCACCCTGATTTCGGCCATGCTGTTCCTGACGCGGCAACATTGGCGCACGACGATTGGCCGGGCGACGGAAGCGATGACGGTGTTCTCGGTCATGATGGCGGGGCTGTACCCGGCCATCCACGTCGGGCGCGTGTGGTTTGCCTGGTTCATGTTCCCGATCCCAAACTCGAACGACCTCTGGCCGCAGTTCCGCTCGCCGCTCATGTGGGACGTGTTCGCCGTCAACACCTACCTGGTGGTTTCCATACTCTTCTGGTACCTGGGATTGATTCCCGACCTCGCCGTGCTGCGCGACCGCGCGACAACGCGAGTGCGGAAATTTATTTACGGTTTTCTGGCGATGGGCTGGATCGGCTCGGCGCGGCACTGGCACCATTACGAAAAGGCCTACGTCGTTTTGTCCGGCTTATGCACGTTGCTGGTGTTCACGGTGAGTTCCATCGTCGGGCTGGATTTCTGCACGTCGCAACTGGCCGGCTGGCACGCGACGATTTTCCCGCTGTATTTCGTCGTCGGCGCCGTGTATTGCGGGTTTGGCATGGTGCTGGTGCTGCTCATTCCGCTGCGCAAATGGTGTCACCTCGAGGAAATCATCACGCCACGGCACATGGACCGCATCTGCAAGCTGACTTTGCTCAGCAGCCTGGCCATCGGTTACATCTACCTGATGGAATATTTCATCGCGTGGTATAGCGGTGACCCGTATGAACGCTGGGTTTTCGGCCACCGGTTGTTCGGTCATACTTACTGGTATGGCGGCTGGATCATGCTCGTGGTCAACGTGGGCCTCGCCCAGTTGCTCTGGTTCAAAGGCGTCCGGCGAAATCTGAAACTCGTCTTCGTCATCGGCTTGCTCATTAACATCGGCATGTGGTTCGAACGCTTCGTCATCATCGTCGGTTCGTTGTACCAGGATTTCCTGCCCGCGAACTGGGGCGTGTATTTCCCGACGTGGGTGGACATCGGCACTTATCTCGGCACGCTCGGCGCCTTTTTCACGATGTATCTGCTGTTCATAAAATTCCTGCCGCTGGTCGCCATCGCCGAGGTCAAGGGCGCCCTGCCGCAGGCCGACCCGCACCATTCCCTGGGCGGCGCGAAGGGAGGCCAGCCATGACACTGCTCCTGACAAAGTTGGCTTGTCCGGTTCGGAGTTCCGCCTTTAGGCGGCAAATCGCCGTGTTTTATCCGGATTGCCTGAAGGCGTTTCCATACAGTAGGACAGGCGTCCCGCTTGTCTCTGAAATCCAAGAAACCTCGGTTCCGGAAAGAATGATTGCTGCCATGAATCAATGCCCATCAGTAAATGAGCTTCATGAAGATAGAGACAGGCGGGACGCCTGTCCTACGTGCTTGACCGCATGGATTCGGCTGATGTCGGGACACAAAATGTGGGCCGTGTCATGTCGAGCTGCTGCGAAAGGAGGATGTTGATGGCCACGAATGGAAACATTTACGGCCTCATGGCGGAATTCGATTCGCCCGCGGCCATCCTAGGCGCGGCGGAAAAAGTTCGCGCCGCGGGCTACCGCCGCTGGGACGTGTTCACGCCGTTTCCGATTCATGGCCTCGACAAGGTGGCGGGCTTCAAAAATTCGCTCGTCGGCTGGTTTGCGCTCCTGTTTGGCGGCGGCGCGTTTGTGGCGACCCTGGGCCTGATCTGGTTCAGCAACGCGTTCGATTATCCGTTGATCGTCGGCGGCAAACCGATGTTCAGCCCACCGATGTCCTTCGTGCCGTCCTACATCATGATGGTGCTGGGCGCCGCCGTCGGCGCGTTCGTCGGGATGCTGGCCCTGAACGGACTGCCGCGTTTGCATCATCCGCTGTTGCAGAAGGCGCGCTTCGCGCTGGCGTCGCGCGACAAGTTTTTCCTCGTGATTGGCGCGAACGATCCGAAATTTTCCGAAACCGAAACCCGCAGGCTGCTGGAGTCCCTCGGCGGCACGCACATCGAACTGGTGGAAGCCTGATGCGCTATTTCCTCTATTTTGTTCTGGTGGTAATGGTCGGCGTGGCCGTGGGTGTTGGCATCGCCGGGCGGCAGGGACGGTTGTCGCGCCAGCCGCCCATCGAGGTTTTTCCGGACATGGACCGGCAGTTGAAACTGCGCCCGCAACAGCCCAACGAATTTTTCACGAACGGCCTCAGTTCGCAATTGCCGTCACCCGGCACGATTGCGCGCAGCCAGCCGGTTCAAACCGTCAACGGCGCGGTCTGGCCCTTTGAAGACGCACCGGTCAACACCGGCCGCGTCACGGGCACGACGAATTTTGTCGAAACCAATCCGCTGTCCGTCACCGGCCCGTTGCTCCAGTGCGGACGCGAGCGCTTCGACATTTATTGCGCGCTCTGCCATGGCGCGCTCGGCGACGGCAACGGCATCACCAAGAAACTCGGCGTGATGCCGACGGTGGCCAATTTGCAAGACAAACGCATCGTGGAAATGGCCGACGGCGAAATTTTCAACACGATTACCCGCGGCAAAAGCACGATGGGCGCGTACGGGCCGATCCTGCCGGTGGCAGACCGCTGGGCGATCATTGCCTATCTGCGCGCGTTGCAATTGAGCCAGCTCGGTTCGGTGGACGATTTGCCGCCGGACCAGCAGGCCGCCTTGAAAAAATGAAGAACGGAATTGCCATAAAGTGTGGCTGTGACGCCACGTCGCAGGCTGGTGGACGCGACGCCTTCGTCGCGCGTTCCGCTTCACTGCTTTTCTGGCGACGTGGCGTCGACATCACATCCTGCGACGGGGGCGTCGCAGCCACGCGCGCAGCCGCTTTTGGTTTCAGCCGCATTGTACCGACGAAAAACCCATGAATTCGCACCACGATTCAACTCATCTGCCGCTGCCGCTGGATCTGTCCGGATGGCGGAAGGCGCCCGCCATTTTGATGGTCGCCGGCGCGGTGTTGGCGGTGATTGGCGCCGCGGTGAACCCGGCGGAGTTCGGTTACTCGTGGCTGCTGGCATTCATGTTTTTCCTGAGCCTCGCGCTCGGCGCATTGTTCCTCGTGATGGTCCATCATTTGAGCGACGCCGGCTGGTCGGTGGCCACGCGCCGGGTTTGCGAGAATATCGCGTCGCTGCTTTTCCCGTGGCTGGCGATTTTATTCCTGCCTATCGCGATTTATGCTCCCAAAATTTATTCATGGATGACGATTGACCCGGGCAGTGACCCTTCGTTGAGCGCCAAATGGCCGGTGTTCACGATGCCCGGATTTTATATTACGTCGGCGATTTTCTTCGGCGTGTGGTGGCTGCTGTCGTCGCGGTTGCGTTACTGGTCGCTCAAGCAGGACGAAACCGGCGTGGCGCTTTGCACGCAACGGATGCGCTTCCATTCGGGGTGGGGAATTGTGGCCTTCGCGCTGACGCTGACCTTCTCCGGCGTGCTCTGGATGCAGGCCGTGCAATATCAATGGTTCTCGGCGATTTACGGCGTGTACTTTTTCGCCAGTTGCGCCTGGGCGGCACTGGCGGCGGTCTATGTCATCACCGTGCTCCTGCAACGCCAGCACATCCTCGATCGCGTGCTGCACGGCGACCAGTTTTATTTTCTGGGCCTGCTGTTCTTCGCGTTCACCATCTTCCAGGCTTACATCGAGTTCGCGCAATACTTCGTCATCTGGAACGCGAACACGCCGGGCGAAACCTTCTGGTACCTCATCCGCGAAAACGGTTCATGGTGGTGGGTGGGCCTGCTCCTCATCTTCGGCCATTTCCTGCTGCCGTTCTTCGTGCTGCTGCCGGTGAAAGCGAAGACCGATTTCAAAATCATGCTGCCCGTCTGCGCGTGGGCCTTGGCGATGAACTTCGCCGACCTGTCCTTCAACATCCTGCCGGTGCAACATCCGGACGGCTACCCGTTCAAATGGATCTGGCTGCAACTCGGGTGCCTCGCGTTCATGGGCGGATTTCTGGGCTGGGCGTTCCTGAAAAATTTCAACCGCCACGCGCCGTTCCCGCAAAAGGACCCGCGCCTGCTCGAAGCCATGGGAATCCGTCACGCCGCGCGTGACGAAATTTCCGGCGCGGCCTCAACCACCGGAGGTCAACCATGAACCGCGAACGCACCGTCTGGCCCATCGGCATGGTCTTCTTGGTCGCGTGCTTTTTGTTTGTCGTGATCGTTGCGGCGGTGAAATTTTCCACAACGGTCCCGGCAATTGATGCCGACCGCGCCGCCGTGCGCGCCAAGGCCCTGGCCGAAATTCGCGCCGCCGAAAACCAGGCGCTGAACCATCCCGGCTGGATTAACCAGGATCGCGGCCTCGTGCGCCTGCCGATTTCCGTTGCGATGCAAATCGCCGAACGTGAATGGCAAAATCCCGCCGCGGCGCGCTCAAATTTGACGGCCCGCGTTGAAAAAGCGACCGCCCCGGCGCCCCAGGCCCCGGCAAAACCCAGCGCTTTTGAATGACCGAGAATAAACATAACGAAGATCAAGGTAGGGCGGCGCTGCCGCGCCGCCAGGCTGACCGGCAGGTCAGCCCTACCGGATCGGTTGACGCTTCCTTGCGCGTGCCGTTGCTCGCGTTGTTTGGCGGGGCAGCGTTCTGGCTGGTTGTCAGTTCGGTGCTCGCCATGATTGCCTCGATTAAATTTCATGCGCCCGATTTTCTCGCCAATTGCCCGTGGCTGACTTATGGCCGGGTTCAACCGGCTGCCGACGACGCGCTGCTTTACGGCTTCTGCATTCCCGCCGGACTGGGTGTTGCGCTGTGGCTGTTCGCACAACTCGGCCGGGCACCGCTGCGCGGCGCAATCGTGCCGGTCGTCGCGGCAAAACTCTGGCATCTGGGTGTGCTCGTCGGTCTGGCTGGCATTTTGTCCGGCAACAGCACCGGCTTTGCGTGGCTTGAATTTCCGCGCGCCGGTTCGGTCATTTTGTTCTTCGCTTATTTGCTGCTGGCGTTGTGGGCGATGATGAATTTCGCCGCCCGCCGGGAACGCGCGCTGTATCCGTCGCACTGGTTTTTGGTCGCCGCGCTGTTCTGGTTTCCGTGGATTTACTCGACGTCCAATCTGTTTCTGGTCGCCTGGCCGGTGCGCGGCGTGGTGCAGCCCATCATCGGCTGGTGGTTTGCCAACAATCTGCTCTTCGTCTGGCTGGCATTGGTCGGCATCGGCACGGCATTTTATTTCCTGCCGAAATTCAGCGGACGCCCGTTGCAAAGTTATTACCTCGCCCTGTTTGCGTTTTGGACGCTGATTCTTTTCGGGACCTGGTGCGGCATTCCGCCGGGCGCGCCGGTACCGGCCTGGATGCCGGTGCTCAGTTCCTATGCTGCTGCGCTGACCGTTGTGCCCGTGCTCGCCGTTGCCGCCATCGCCTGGAATACCCTTTGCGGTCCGACCAGCGGACACAACTTTACGCCACAACCATTTTCCTCCCTCTCCGCCAACAGCGTTGGGGGAGAGGGACGGGGAGAGGTGGCGCGTTTAAATTCAAATCCCCTCGCCCCCAGCCCTCTCCCCGCTCAAGCGGGGCGAGGGAGTCGGCAGCAGTTCCAAGTTGCGCCCCCGGCCAATTGCGAGCCGAAAGGCGGGCCGTTTTGTTTTATCCGGTTCGGTCTCGGCTCGTTCCTGCTCTCATCGCTGATGCTCATCGCGATGGCGTGCCCGCGAATCAGCCAGGTGACGGAATTCACCTGGTTCGGCCCGGCACAGACCCAACTGCAACTCTACGGCTTCTTCGCCATGACGATGTTCGGCGCGATTTATCACTTGCTGCCACGCGTCGTCGGGTTTGAATGGCCGTTCCCCAAGCTCGCCCGCCTGCAATTCTGGCTTTCGATGTCCGGGGTCGTGCTGCTGGTTTTGCCGCTGGCCATCGGCGGGGTGGAGCAGGGGATGAAACTGAACAATCCCAACATCGCCTTCATGGATGCGACGAAGGCGATGTTGCCATTCCTGCGCATTAGTACCATCGGCCTGCTGTTGATTCTGTTGGGCAATTCGCTGTTCGCCCTGAACATTTTTGCGATGACGTTCATTTGGGAAAAGTCGCTGGTTAAAAAAGCGTTTGCCATTGTGACTGCACCGCTGCCCGTCCTTCGTCCCGATAAAATCGGGACTTCGGAGGGTGGAGAAACCCCGGAGGTGAAGGTGTGAAAAATGGCTTTTGGATTTTTCTCGCGGTGTTCGTCGCCCTGGGCGGTTCCTGGTGCGGTTTCGTGCTCGCGCCGGAATTGCAGTTGGGCGGCGCAAAACAGACGACCATTCTCAATTCGTCCGATGTTTATCCGGTTGGACGCCCCGGCGAGGCGAACCAAGGCTCGTCGGTTTATCGCGCCAACGGCTGCGCCGCCTGCCACACCGCACAGGTCCGGCAGACCGGCATGACGTGTGCCGTCACACTGACTGATGCCGGGAAGAATCCGGTAGCAGTGACGAATCTGATTTCATCCTTGAAACTGACCAGCCTCACCAAGAAAGACGCCGACAAAGCTGCGGACAAAATTTCCGCCGCCGGCGGCAAAACCGAAATTCACATTACTGCGACCGGACCGGATATCGCGCGCGGGTGGGGAATGCGCCAGAGCGTCGCTGAGGATTATCTCTACGACCAGCCGGTGCAGTTGGGCAGTCTCCACGCCGGGCCGGATTTGGCGAACACCGGCGCACGCGCGGACGCGAACTGGCAGTTGCTTCACCTTTACGCACCGCAGAGCGTGGTGAAAGGTTCAACCATGCCGCCGTTCCGTTACCTTTTTGAAGTCCGTAAAATCGGACGCGAACCCTCGCCGAACGCGCTGAAGTTGCCGCCGGAATTCGCGCCGCCCGCCGGCTGCGAAGTCGTGCCCAAGCCGGAGGCGCGGGAGTTGGCGGCGTATTTGTTAAGTTTGCGGGCCAACGCGCCGTTGTACAGTGCGCCCTTTGCGCCATAGGCCCATGTGTGGCGATTAATTAAAAACGCTGCCGGTAGCAAACTTGGCACATATTCCAGACGGTAGGGCCGTGCTGCTGCGCGGCCATCATACCCGGCGGCGCAGCAGCGCCGCCCTACCTATTGCACTGATTGTCCTTGGGAATTGGTATAAATTCCCTGAACGCACTTCCTCTTTCGGCCTTCCAATTTCCATTTTTTCCCTCATTGTGAGCCATTCATGAAACCGCTGGAACCACCGGACAGCCATCATCTGTCAGCCGCCATCGGTTGGTTGGAATTGGGCAATGTCGCGGAGGCCATCGCGGAGCTGGAAAAAATTGCGCCACAATTTCAGTTCCATCCGGACGTGTTCGCCGTCCGATTCGACATTCACGCCGCCGCCGGGAAATGGGATGCGGCGGCGGAAATTGCCGGGACGCTCACCCGACTGGAACCGGGGCAACCGGGCGCATGGATTTCGCTGGCGTATGCGACCCGGCGGAAGACCGGCGGAGGAATTCCCCAAGCCCGGGCGATTTTGATTCAAGCCCAGCGGACCTTTCCCAAGGAAAAAATCATCGCCTACAACCTGGCGTGCTACGACTGTCAATTGGGCGACTTGGACGCAGCCAAAGCCTGGCTGGATAAAGCATGCACACTGGGCGATGTCCACAAAATCAAACTCATGGCCCTGCAAGACCTGGACCTGGAACCGCTGTGGCCAGACCTCCGCGGGACCTGACTTGGCACAAGGTTGAAGGTTGGCGATCCAAATCCCAAAACGATTGCAGACGTTTCAATCACACCCTGCAGCGAAAAGTCAAAGGCAGGAGATATGTGTCACAACTAGGGACCGATCCTTGATGGGAGCAGGAATTATCTTCTGGGGATGTTCATGAGGTCAAAACGGTTGGCGTGATAGAACCAGCCGTAGACTGCTAACAGGACATAGGCATCCAGCATGGCCAACACCGGGAAAATCCAAGCGGCCGGTGTGGGCACCAGCAAGCTCGCCGCGCCAAGCCCCAAAAATGCCCCGCCTAGGCTCATCATTGCCGCAAACAGCATCAAGGTCCGTACCCGAAACTTTGAACTATCGTTGGTGCCGCCGCTGAAGGCAAACATGATGAAAATGAACCGGGTTGCAAACAGCAGGATGCTGGTCTTGAAGCTGATGATGATTCCCATTTGCCATGGCCAATCAAACATCATGGCGACGAGCGTGCCACAGACTGTGATGAAGGGAATGAACAACGGGAGTTGCACCACGGAGCATTTGACAAGCAGGCGGGATAATTCCCGGTAACCGATACCAAAGCCGGCATAGACCGGAATATTCACCCCGCTGCAAAACATCGGTCGAAATGCAACACCATTGTTCATCGTTTGCGCCAGCGCCTGCATGACCGTGATGAACAGGCCAATTCCCAAGACCCAGAGTTTGCCAGTTGGACTGACCAGGCCGACGACAAAGGCCGCCGCCACGGCAATCACAAGGTTCCGCAGGGCCTTGAGCCACGGAGCGATGATGGCATAGCCCTTCGGAAACACGAAATCAGACAGGACCTTTTCCCGCGCATCCATCCGGTTCCAAAGCCATTTCTCATACCAGCCGCGTTGATGCCATGACTCCGGCACCAGGAACAGCCGGGAATCCACCATTTCTTCGATGGCCGTCAACCCCAGGTGATGCGATGACTGCGCCGCCGGACTGGCTTCCATCAAGTCGTGTTCGTCCATCAAATCTTCTGCGTCCATGCCCGAGACAAGGTCGGGCACCACCGGGAGAATCTGTTCCTCGAATCGAAAGTCATTCCGCAGCCGGTTCAGTGAATTTTTCAGCGACCAGATGACGAGAGCGACTGGAATCAGCAGCAGGGCAGACCACCGGCCTTCCGGCAGCAGCAATTGGAACAACGAAACCGGCCACCCGGTGGGCAGCAGGAGATTCAGGTCCGGTGCCGTCCGATCTAGGAGATTCAACAACGCGTTGCCTACGATGTTATGGGCGAAAAGCAGAAAAAGGCCGAAGATAACCAGACTGGCGGCGAACATTTGATACACTTTTCTCGGAACGTGGATCAGGCAGAGCGCGGTCAGCGCCATCAACGTCAGCCATGACAACAGGGCGATGGGCTGCACCGCCAACCATTGGGCTGCGGAAAACTTCAGGAACAATCCCAAGGCTCCGAAGCCGGCAACCAGATCCAGCAGAGACATGAATGCCTTGCGGAGAAACTTCTGCAGCTCCCACCGGAAGATGGTCGCCTCCGGAACCGGGAGCAATCTCAGCGTCGGGATGTCGAGGTGTTCATGGAGGAGCGCCCTCAGACTTTGGGCGCGAATAAAGACCCACTCGAAGGTCCACAGCGTGATCAATGCCAAGCCTGTGACCGGATGCCCGGTCGTCGCGGTAATGGCAAATACGCCACCCCCAAATGCAATGGACAAAACACCACGGAAAAACCACCCCAGGTTGGCGTGCTTTCGGAATTTTTTGGCCTGGCGATACTCCTTTTTCAATTCACGCGATTCGCGAATGGCCCTTTTTACGCCACGGCGAAGCTGCCTCTGAAACTGGGGCGAGTGCAGCTTCATGACTTGCTTTCCCGCAACTGGCGGAACATTTCCTGCAGCACGTTGTCCTTGTCCGAGGCCTGCTGCCGCAGTCGCTCCAGCGTGTCAAACGCGCGGATGGCGCCCTTGTGGATGAGGCAGACGCGGTCGGAAAACCGCTCGGCCACGTCGAGGATTTGGGTGGAATAAATGATCGTCCGGCCGCGTTCGGCTGCCGCGCGGGCATACCGCTTAAACGCATCAATGCCTTGCGGATCCATGCCCGAGGCGAAAGGTTCATCCAAAAGCCAGATTTCGCGGTCGGCGGCCAGCAGGGCCACCAAGCCGGCCTTGTAAGCCTGGCCGCGGGAGAGCGAATACACCGGACGCAACGCCAGCGGCAGCAGGTCGAATTCACGGAGCAGTTCCAGGACACGTTTCTCACTGCCTTCACCGTCGGCATCATACAGCCGCAGGACCATCGCGATGTTGCGCAAAACCGAGTGTTCCCAGAAGAGGAAGGGAAAATCGGGGAGGAGATACATGCGCCGACGTAGGTCCAGCCGGTCGCGGCGGAATTCCTGGTCATCAAAAAAGACCTCGCCCTTGTCCGGCGCGGCGATGCCGGTGAGGCAACGAATGAGGGTCGTTTTACCGGCCCCATTCGGGCCCAGCAAACTCACAATCTGGCCCGGCTCAATCACCAGCGACACATGATCCAGCGCGCGCAGCGACTGGTAGGATTTCAACACCCCGCGAAGTTCGATTTTCATAGCCCGTTTAAACGCAAACAACTCCTGCCGGGAACATTTGATTCCGACGATTCCGATGGATAGGGCAGGGGCACGCCTTCGAATTTGCGGCCAAACTAGCCGAGCGTCCGCCGTTCCACAAGCGGGAGATTATGGTGACCGCTCACGCTAATAGATAACCTCTTTATGACCTCTTTACGGCTTTGCGCCTCCCCACAGCCTTTTCAGTTTCGTCTGCCGCGCCGACGCCCTCGGGATGGACGTGCCGGCGCCCCGCGCGGAGGCGCGTTCCAGCGTCCCACCGGCGGCCGCGTAAAGCTTCCAACTTCGTCCTGCGTTGCGGGACTTCGATGGACAGGTCGCCACGCGGCAGGCCGTGCGCCCGGTTTGCGGTCTTCCACGAGTCGGAAGTCCACCTGCTTCTTGAACGTGTCCACCTTCGCCACTTGCACCGTCAACTTGTCGCCCAGACGGATCGTGCGGCGGGTGCGGCGGCCCGTGAGATTGTTGCGCGCGGCGTCGAACACATAAAAGTCATCCTCGATCGTGGACAATGGCACCAATCCGCTCATCGCCAGCCCGGTCACATCCACAAAGAAGCCGAAGTTGCGCACGTCGGTCACGAGCGCGGGATAATGCTCCGGCTTGCCGGATTGCAACTGCGCCTTCAGGAACGCGAACAGTTTCACGTCCTTGCTGTCGCGTTCGGCGTCTGCCGAATTGCGTTCGGTGACGGAAATGTGTTCGGCGGTTTCCTTGAGCGCGGACGTCCCAGGAGAGTTTTTATCAAACAAAGCGCGATGCACCACCAGGTCGGCGTAGCGGCGGATGGGGGAGGTGAAGTGCGTGTATTTCGCTTTGGCCAGGCCGTAATGACCGAGTGGCTCGACCGCGTATCGCGCGCGCATGAGTGATTTGAGAAAACCGATCTTGAGCGCGGGGCCGATGGGCAACGCGCCGAGCCGGTGCAACAACTTCTGCACCTCGACAGTCTGGCGCAGGTTGCCGCACGGCACGTTTTGGCTCAACACTTCCTCGCGATACTCCTGCAAACGCCGCTCGTCCGGTACTTCGTGAACGCGATAAACCGCCGGCGTGCGCTGGCTCATCAACCGCCCCGCCACCGCCTCGTTCGCCAGCAACATGCATTCCTCGATCAACTGGTGCGACACGTCGTTCACGGTCTTCTCGATTCGCAAAATGCACCCGCGTTCGTCCAGCCGGATTTTGGTTTCGGGAAAATCGAGGTCGAGCGAACCGGCCTTGAATCGCAATCGCCGGATGCGCTGGGCGAGTTCATGCGCCTGATGCAGCATCTGTTCAATGGGATCGGAAGTGGGTTTGCGCTGAAGAATCTCCAGCACTTCGCCGTAGGTAAAGCGCCGTTGCGAATGGATCACGGCGGAATAAAACTTCGCGTTCAACACCCGCCCGTCATTCGACACGAGAAATTCAACGCACTTGGTCAGGCGGTCCACGTCCGGCTTGAGCGAGCACAGTTCGTTGCTCAACGCCTCCGGCAGCATCGGGATGACGCGGTCCACGAGATAGGTCGAGTTGCCGCGTTTGCGCGCCTCCGCGTCCAGCGCCGTGCCGGGCTTCACGTAATGCGACACGTCCGCAATGTGGACCCACAGCCGCCATTGCTCCGGCGAAACGCGCTCCAGACAGATGGCATCGTCGAAATCCTTCGCGTCGTCGGGATCAATCGTGACGACCCGGTGACGGCGGCAATCCACGCGACCCGCCCCGTCGCGCGCGTGAACCGTCGTGCCGATGGCGTGCGCCTCGTGCAGGACGGGTTTGGGAAAATGCAGCGGCAAATCGTACTGGCGCAGCACCGACAGCATGTCCACGCCTTCCTCACCCGGCGCACCGAGAACTTCGACGATCTCGCCTTCCGGATTCGTGTGGCGCGATTCCCATTCGTGCAACTCGACCACCACCTTGTCGCCAATGCGTGCGGGCCGGCCCAGGTCGCGCGGTTCCGGCACATAAATATCGTGCGGGATGCGCGGATCATCGGGAATGACGTAGAGAAACCGGCGTCCCCGTTGCAGCGTGCCGACCATCTGCGTGCGCCGTCGTTCCAAGATGCGGACCACCGCGCCCGTGTCCGGCTCGGCGGTGCCGGAGCGCAAGCCTTTGGGCCGGACATCGCGCCGCACCAGCACGCGATCTTCGTGCAAGGCCGTGCCGGTCGCGCCTTCCGGGATGGTGATTTCCTTGAGGCCGGCATCGTCCGGCTGGAGAAAGCCCTTGCCCTGGCGGTTCATCCGGATCCGGCCCGGAATCAAATCCGCCTCGCGCGGCTGGATGTAACGGTTGCCCTTGATGCGGGCAATCCGGCCCGTTTGCTCCAGTTCGCGGAGCGCGCCCTGCAACACCTGCTGACGGTTGGGCGGCAGCCGAAGCAGCCGAAGCAGCTCCGGCACATTGGCCGGGACATAATCTTTTTGGTCCAACAGATGGACGATCTGGTCTTTCATGATTTGGAATTCCGGCAGGGCTTTCCATTTAACCACATAGAGCACAAAGAGCACAGAGAACGGAACCAGATTCCATCATCTTTGTGTTCTCTGCGTTCTCTGCGGTTAAATCAATGGGCTACGCCGAAGTCCGCCAACAGTATGACGAATTGCGGGGACTTGGCCAGCCCCACCTTTGCGAGCCACGGCGCGACGAAACAGCCAAATTGCTTACAAAACTTTGTCGCATATGCGACAAAGTTTTGTCATGCCGATTAAGGGTTGAATGTGCGCAGTTGCTGCCCGGCTTGAATCCGTTCCATTGCCCAGCGGGCGTGTTCGGCAATCAGCGGTTCGGAATCTTTGGCCGCCTGGCTCAAAGCGGGCAGGGCGAATTGGTCGCCGACGTTGCCCAAGGCCACGCAGACATTCCGCAGCCAGCCGCGGCGTTTCGTGCGCAGAATCGGCGTGCCGGCAAAACGCGATTTGAAACCGGCCTCGTCCAGTTGCAGCAATTCAACCAGGTCCGGCGCGGCCAGGTCCGGCCGCGCATGTTCCTTCATCATTTGCCCTTCACGCGCGAAGCGGTTCCACGGACAGACCGCCAGGCAATCATCACAACCGAAAATCCGGTTGCCGATGGCCGGGCGAAGTGCAACCGGGATTGGTCCTTTCAACTCGATGGTGAGATAGGAAATGCAGAGCCGGGCATCGAGCTGGAACGGCACGGTGATGGCAGCGGTCGGACATGCGTCAATGCAGCGTACGCAGTTGCCGCAGTGATTTTTCTCCGGCGCGTCCGGTTCCAGTTCGAGCGTGGTGACAATCTCCGCCAGCAGGATCCAGTTGCCGAAGCGCCGGCTGATGACATTGGTGTGTTTGCCGATGAAACCAATTCCGGCGCGCTGGGCGAAGTTACGTTCCAGCAACGGCCCGGTATCCACATACCAAAGCGAATGCGTTTCCGCGCCACCAAGTTGATTCACGAACTGTGTCAACTGCTTCAATCGTCCGCCGAGCAGCTCGTGGTAATCGTCAAAGCGGGCGTAGCGGGCAATGAGGCCGGTTGAGGGTTGAGAGTTGAGAGTTGAGGGACGGGCACTGTCTGGTGGCTCGACTTTCGATTTTCGACACTCGTCACCTGTCGCGTAGCTTGCGGCCAGGCAAATCACACTTCTCGCTCCCGACAGCACGCGCTGCGGATCAATCCGCTTCGACGCGGTGCGTTCGAGCCAGGCCATCTCGCCGTGTCGCTTTTCGGCCAGCCAGTCCTGGAATTTGTCCGCGCTCGCGGGCGCAGCGGCGGTGGTGAACCGGCAATCATCGAACCCCAGTTCCCGCGCCCGCTGTCGGATCTTTTCTTTCATGGCGTTGTCTCAAACTGCACCAAATTAAAAGGTGGCGCGGGCCTCTGGCCTGCATGATTGCCGGTTTTCGCAGGCGGGACGCCTGCGCTACTTTTTCTGACGGGACATTACCGCTTTCATCGCCGACGGGAGGCTTCGAGTCGAAATTGATGCACCACCTGCTGCGCCACTTCGCGGACGGAGCGCAGCTCGGTGTTCAACAGCACATCGGCCTGGCGGTAAAACGGTTCGCGCGCGGCGAGCAGTTCGCGGATTTTTTTCTGCGGATTGGCATCGTGCAGCAAAGGCCGGTGCGTCTGGTTCTTCACACGCTCCCAGATTTTTTCCGGCGACGCCCACAGGCAGACGACCAGCGCGTGCGTCTTAAGACTCACAAGATTTTGTGGATTCATCGGCAAACCGCCGCCGGTGGCAATGACTGTTTTTGTCCGCGCGGCGAGTTCTCCCACGAGTGCCTGTTCCATTTTGCGAAAAGCCGCCTCGC
This sequence comes from Verrucomicrobiota bacterium, assembly GCA_036803685.1. Classification (GTDB taxonomy): domain Bacteria; phylum Verrucomicrobiota; class Verrucomicrobiia; order Limisphaerales; family UBA11358; genus UBA11358. The sequence continues at coordinate 19,541 of DAIRTX010000037.1, forward strand.
CATCGGTCGAAAAAATTTCCACGATGGGCCGGCCCGTGCGCGATTGAATGAGTTCGTCCGTGTCGAGATAATCGAAATGCAACTGCTCGGCGACGAGCCGGCCAACGGACGTCTTGCCCGCGCCCATGAAACCGATGAGTGCGATGTTGACGACGCGCCGGTCGCTTTGCATGGCCATGGATTAGCCGAATTGGAAGCGCCGCGCACGCCTCAAATTGCAACTGTAGCGTCGCGTGTCCTCACGCGACAGTCCGGAGTCCCGCATTTACGCGGTCCGGGCAGGCGGCAACGCCAGGGGAGCAGCCTGAAGGCTGGACACCAAACGGTGATACCCCGCTGTGAACTTTGTTTGAAGAATCGGAGAACGAAGCCGGCCTGCTGAATTTAGCTATCCCCGCGCCGCCTGGAGGAACGCCTGGAGATTGGCGGTGGTCACGCCGGGAGGCACACCGCCGCCGCACGAGAGAATGAGCCGCAACGGGTCCTTCACCTCCGCCAGCAGTTTCTTCACGGCGGCGCGCACGTCGTCGGGCGTGCCCTGCGCCAGCACGTCGCGCGGTGGAATATTGCCAAGGATGGTGAGTTTGTTGCCGGAGAGCCGTCGCATCTCGGTGAGCGAGGTCTGGACACCGGGATTGTAAAGGTTGATGCCGAGGTCGGGATAATATTTGATGGATTTGGCGCACGGCGCGTCGTTGTGGAAAAACTTCACCGCGACCTTCACGTCATACAGCTCGCGGAAATAGGGCAGGCCGAACTCGACGAAATCCGGTTCGCCCATGAAGCCCACGATGTCGTCGAGTATCAACACGCCGTCAATCGTGGGGAACGTCTCGCGCTGGAGCGCGTGCCATTGTTTCAGAAAATCCGTGACGACCCGCAACAGCCGGTGCACCGGTTCGGGGTCGGTCTTGAGTGCCATCAGGAATTCGGTCGTGCCCATCAGGAAGGTCGCCACGTTCAGCGGGCCGCGCGAGACGGAGAACCGGATTTTGTGGCCGAGGTCTTCGATGCGCGGGCGCGCCCAGCGCAGGCGATTGAGCATGAACGGCAGCAAACCGTCCGTGGCTGGATTGGGAACCTTGAGATCGGCGATCTGTCCGACATCGGTGATGATTTTGTCGGCGAAGGGGAATTCATTGCGCGGAAAAACGCAGCGGCTGCCAAACGCGGACGGTTCGGTGCACATGCCGAACTCGGACCAGAACCCCGGCAGGAACCAGACGTCGGGAAACGTCTCGATGGCCTTGCGGTTCGTCTCGAACCAGAGCGTCTCGCTCGACAGGTAATCGGCAATGTCCAGCCCCTGCCAGCCGGGCAGCCACGGGCAGTCAATGATGAAGCTCACGGGCGGCGGTTGCCGGAGTTCGCCGCGCAACACGGCGAGCAGATCGTTCCATTGTCGGTCGGTCATGGCAGGGTTTCTTTTGTTGGCAGAACGGATTAACGTAATTTCTGCCCCGGTGCACGCTTCAAATTGCTTTAGATCATTCTTCTCCTTGCTGGGAGCGCCGGGCAACTGGAAAGTCGCCGAACCCGCAGGCTGGAAAGCCTGCGGGTTCTGGGGACTTTCCAGTCCCCAGTTAAGAACAGTGTCGAGATGCACCCAGCTTGAACTCCAACGTGCTCCGCCGCTCGACACTTCAACCGACATTGCTTAAATTTGCCGCGTGAATTTGCCGCCGCTCATTCTCGCTTCGGCCTCGCCGCGACGCGCGGAATTGTTGCGGCAATTGAAACTGAAGTTTCAGGTTGTTTCCAGCGACGCAGCCGAAATTCTGGACGAACAACTGTCGCCGCTCGAACTTTGCCAGCTCAACGCCCATCGCAAGGCGCGCGCGGTCGCAAAGAAAAACCCCGACTCGCTCGTGCTCGGGGCGGACACGCTGGTTTTTCTTGCCGGCGAAATCATGGGCAAGCCCATAAGCCCCGCCGATGCGGAACGGATGCTGACGCGGCTGCAGGGCCGGACGCACCAGGTCGTCACCGGCATCAGCCTGATTCATTTGCGCGCACACCGGGAACGGATTTTTGCGGTGAGCACGGACGTGATGTTTCATCCGCTCGATGCCGGACAAATCCGCGACTATCTGGCAAAGGTGAACCCGCTGGACAAGGCGGGTGCTTACGCGATTCAGGAGCACGGCGACAAAATTATCGCGGAAATCTCCGGCTCCTACAGCAACGTCGTCGGTTTGCCGCTGGAAAAATTAAAAGAAGAACTTCACCTCATGGGCGGCTGACACAACGATCCGGCTTCAACTAAATTTTGCAAACGCGCGAAATTTGATGGCGATGGGCGGCGAAGGTTTTGTAGCCCCAATTGAATAGATTTCGGCACAGGGGCACGATGGAAAAGAGATAAAATGGATACGCCCACCAAATGCGTTTCATGGCGTATCGATAAACGTCGGCGCCTTGGATTTGGTCGCCGTTGGCCAGCAGCAATCGCAAGTCTTGCAACAAATCTTTTTCATCCGCCTGCAATTTTTCTTTGACCCAATTGGCCTGCAGAGGCGCGATGGCAAAGCCCCGCTTAAGCAAAGTGTTTTCCCAGAACGGAATCCATCGCCGGCAAAAACCGCAGGAATCATCGTAAAGAATCCAGCCTTTGGGTTCAGTCCGCGGAACAAAATTGGCTTTAGCTTCGTTCATTTTTCAACCGGACACCTTGATACACTTTCACCGCCGATCCTTCAGCCAGAAAGGCGGACGAGGGCGGCCGGTTCAAAGCGTTGCAATATGGTTTGCCGTAAAGAGCGGCGACGTCGCAATGCAGTTCCGCCGTTTGGGCCTCCCAAACCCGCCAACGCGGATGCTCCACACGATATTCCAATATTGAGCCGTCGCGTTGAACTGAACAACCCCAATAATGTTCGGTGATGAATTCCTGTTCCGAACCTTCAACCAACGGTTGGGCGCTGCCGCGAGTGACCAGCTTCAAATAATTTTCGATTCCGTTGAACCTCCAAAAATATGCCGCGGATTTGATTTCCTCCGGCTGGGCGGGAGATTTTTCAATTTGATGGGTCATGGGCAGCGAAACGTAATTTTCATTGTAAAGCGTGCGCGCGGTCAGGGCGATGGCCATGCGGGGAACCAGCTCTTTGATGAAAACCACGGCCCTGCGCCAGCCATCGTCCGCTTTTCGGCGTATGTAAAACCGTAAATTCACCTCCTCAAAGTTGCGGTGAAATGGAATCGAAATTCCGCCCGCGCGCGTGTTTTGAAAAAGAAATCCCACCACGCTGACAAAGGTTTTGCCGTTCCAAAAATCCAATTCCATTCCAGACGGAAGAAAAGGGGCGAGAATCTCCGGATCAACTTCGTAATTCAACATCGCCAAATAACGCCATTCGGCTGCCAGAAAAACAGACGTTGCATGGTTCTTCATTCAAATGCGGCTCAGTTCCTGCCACAGATGCGCACTCATCAACTGGCCTTTGGCGAAGCAATCGAGGTTGAATTTTTCGTTCGGCGAATGCGCGTTGTCGTCTGGCAAACCCAAACCCAAAAGCAGCGAATCGGCGCGGAGAATTTTTTTGAAATCGTTGACGATGGGGATCGAGCCGCCTTCACGCATCAGCACCGGCTGGCATCCAAACGCGGCTTTGAGCGCGCGCAACGCCGCCTGTGCCTCGCGGCTCTGCGGCGAAACCAGATACGCCTCCGCACCGTGACCGGCCTCGATTTCGAGCCGTACCGTCGGCGGACAAATTTTTTCGATATATCGGCAAACGAGTTCGCGAATCTTCACCGGTCTTTGGTTCGGCACGAGGCGGCAGGTGATTTTGGCGTGCGCCCACGCGGGCACAATCGTCTTGCTGCCCTGGCCTTGATAGCCGCTCGTCAGGCCGTTGATCTCGAACGTCGGGCGCGCACTGCGCTGTTCGGTGGGCGTGAAGCCGCGTTCGCCGAATAATTTTTTTACGCCGAGCAATTTTTGGAGGTCGCGGTCCTTGATGGGGAACCGGGCGAATTGTTTCCGTTCGTAAGCCGAAAGCGGCGCAATACCGTCGTAGAAACCCGGAATGGTCACGCGGCCACTGGCATCGCGGACCTGGGCGAGCAGGCGGGCGAGGGCCATCGCCGGATTTTCCACCGCCCCGCCAAAGACGCCGGAATGCAAATCGCGCGACGGGCCATGCACCGTGATTTCAAACGCGATGATGCCACGCAACGAATAAGTCAGCGCGGGATGTTTCGGGCTGGGCATGCCGGTGTCCGAGACGACGACGGCATCGCAAGCCAGTTCGCGCCGATGCGATTTAAGAAATTTTGCGAGGTTCGCGCTGCCGACCTCCTCCTCGCCTTCGATGACGAACGTGAGGTCGCAGGGCAGGGGAGTGCCGGTTTTGAGATAGGCCTCGACGGCCTTGAAATGCGCAAAGTTCTGGCCTTTGTTGTCCGTGCTGCCGCGGGCGTAAATCGAGCGGCCCTGGATGCGCGGTGTGAACGGCGGCGACTTCCACAAATCCAGCGGCTCCGGCGGTTGGACGTCGTAATGACCGTAAATCATGAAGTGCGGTTTGCGCGGCCCCGGGGCGCGCGGCGTTTTGGCGACGACGATGGGATGGCCGGCGGTCGGGCACAGGCGCGCCTCGAGGCCGATTTGCCGGGCGTGGTTCACGAGCCATCCGGCGCAGGCGCGCAAATCCTTTTTGTGTTGCGGCTGCGCGGAGACGCTGGGAAAGCGAAGGTATTCGCACAATTCCGCCACGAAGCGGGCCTGGTTGCGTTTCAAGTAATCGAGCACGACTTGCATGTCGTTTAGTTAATCCGTGAATGGCGCGCTTGCCAAAACAAAACTCACGGGTGGATTTAGGGTGGTGGTACAGTTTGGGTGGGGCGAGGCTACTGACGAGCCGGCTCGCGAGGACTCTCGCCCCACCGAAATTGCAAACTTACCACTACCGGATTTATCGCTGGCTTGACAGGACGGCTGCCGTTGATTCAGCCTTGGCAGGAACGGCAATATGAAACCTTCCGAACTTTTTGGCGTGGTCATCCGGATGATCGGTTTTCTGGTCATCCTCTACGGCCTGTGGAACGTGTGGGCGGGCTTTGAAAACATCTTTGAAAACATCCTGCCCGCGAATCAAAGCGGCGATGCCGACCTGCCTTCGTCTCTTTCTTATTTCGCGTTTGGTGTCCCGGCGCTGGTGTTGGGGGCCGTTTGTTTCTTCCTTGCCGACTGGATTGTCAAACTGGCTTACCGGGATTCTTCCCAATAACGCGGCGCGCTTGCCAAAACAAAACTCGCCGGCAAATTCAGCGCCTGATTGAGGCAAGGCCGCTCAAGCGCCGGGGATTTTCAAGTATCCACTTTTTGTCGTATCTGCCTCAAATTGGGGTGTTTCCACCCTTTGACTTGCGAACAGGAAATCTTTGTTCCGCAGCAAGAAGGCTTTCGTGATGCGCTCTCGATAGTTCATGCCGAAAGGGCAGGAATCGTTGCCCGTGTCCGGCGAATTGCTTTACGCGCGTTGCAATTTTTATCTGGTTAAATTAAACGTTCCGGTACAAACTCCGTTATGAAGAATAACAAGCCAACGCGCCGGATCAGCCTTCAACCGCTGGAAACCGGTCAAATCTGGCGGATGGCGGAGTTAAATCTCAAGGTGGGACTTGTTGGCAAATTGCTGGTGCATTACAAACTCGCCAAGCCCGATGCCGTCCGGACTCAGACTTCCGTCAGCGGCAAGCGGGTCGTGGAGAAATATCTGAAAAAGAACAAGGCGGTCTTGATTCAAGAATAGTCTGTAAAGCCGGCTTGCCGTCTTCGCCGGCAAATTTCCCCTTCTTCAATTACATTGCGATTTAACTGGTTTACTTGAAAGTTCCGTCGCAGAATGGGTCATGAGGAAAATCAAGCCGACGCGCCGCATTCGCCTGCAACCACTGGAAACCGGTCAAATCTGGCGAATGGCAGAATTGAATCTCCGCGTGGGAATGGTTGGCAAATTGCTGGTGCATTACAAACTCGCCAAACCCGACGCCATCAGAAGCTCCAACTCCTGCAGTGGTATAACGACCGTTGAGAAATATCTGAAAAAGAACAAGGCCGTCCTGATTTCAGCATAGTTCACCCGCCGAAAAATCACCACGCCCGGTCGTACTGAACCGGCGTTGTCAGTGAATCTTTATGCCCCAGGGCGCGCGCTGCCTTGAGCGGCCAATACGGTTCCCGCAAAAATTCCCGCCCCAGCAAAACCACGTCCGCCCGGCCATTGCGGATGATCTCGTCGGCATGAGTCGGCTCGGTGATGCTGCCGACCGCCGCCGTCGCAATGCCCGCTTCCCGCCGGATGCGTTCGGCAAACGGCACCTGATAACCCGCGCCCACGGGAATTTTCGCGTCCGGCACCGTTCCGCCGGAACTGCAATCAATCAAGTCCACGCCCCCGGCCTTCAATCGCCGCGCCAGCTCGATGCTTTGCTCAATGTCCCAGCCGCCCTCCACCCAATCCGTGCAGGAAATCCGCACCGTCAGCGGCGACTGCTCCGGCCACACGGCGCGGACCGCCCGCGCCGTCTCCAGCAGAAACCGGATGCGATTCTCAAAATTGCCGCCGTATTTGTCCGTGCGCTGGTTGGTGAGCGGCGAAAGGAATTCATGGCTCAAATAACCGTGCGCGGAATGCAATTCCAGCCACTCGCAACCGGCCGCCAGCGAACGTTTGGCCGCCGCGACAAAGTCATTTTGCACGCGGACGATGTCCGCCTCGCTCATGGCGCGCGGGACTTTGTTCAAATCGTCGCCGAAAGGTAGCGCGCTCGGCGCGATGGTTGGCCAGCCGCCGGCGTCGTCCGCCAGATGCGCGCCGCCTTCCCACGGACGCGCCGCCGACGCCTTGCGTCCCGCGTGCGCAAGCTGGATTCCCGGCACCGCGCCCTGCGCCTTGACGAAACGGTTGATGCGCGCGATCGGTTCAACGTGTTTGTCCGCCCAGATGCCCGCGTCGCCCGGCGTGATGCGGCCTTCGGGCGAAACCGCTGTGGCCTCGGCGATGACCAGGCCCGCGCCGCCCACGGCGCGCGAACCCAGATGCACCAGATGCCAGTCCGTCGCCACGCCGTCATCCGACGAATACTGGCACATGGGCGACACGCCGATGCGATTGCGCAACGTGACCGATTTGATGGTGAGCGGTTGAAAGAGATGGGGCGGAGCACCCGGGTTACTATTCATTGCGCGGCCATTATATCATTACTGAAGGGAAAAACAAAAGGCTCGAAGGTCATTAACAGGGCAGGGGATTTAATGTCTTTGTAGAGCAGACATTCCTGTCTGCTGGTTGGCGGAACTTTCCAGTTCCGTTTCATGGCGACAAGAATGTCGCCCAAACCCGCAGACTGGAAAGTCTGCGCTACATGGACGCGGGGAGGGGATTGAATCATCACGCGCCGGCCAAATTCTGGTGGACAAGGGTGAACTCGGAGAATACGGTCGTTTGCGTGCAAACAAAACCACACTTTTGCGGTTCAATGACAGGTCAAGCGGCCGGACACGTTTTATGATTCGTAATCGCTATTTGCCGCGTTGATTACACCGGGTTACTTGCGGTATGTTTGGCGCGGTGGTTCTCGCGCTTCTCGGTTTGAATTGGTTGGGTCAGCCATCAGGTTCGTGGCGACATATTCTGTCTCCGTGCTTTTTAGTTCTGAGCATTCCACTCGGCGTTATTTTAGCGTGTTTGGCACATCGCTTTTCCATCGTCGAAGGTTTGGCCGGAGATGTTGGTTATGAAGACTTGGATGCAAAGCAAGATGACAAACCGCCGGCCTGACCCTGCGCGGGTTGAGTGTGATTGTTCTCATCAGACCGAAATAGTTGCATTCAAGGCAAATTTCCTTTTCTTCACCTGCTTTCCGGTTATCCTACTTTGACGGAACGTCAAAGGTGACACGTGCCACGTGTCACTCGTCACCGGTTTTTTAAAAAATGGACGCAGCGCATATTCGCAATTTCAGCATCATTGCCCATATTGATCATGGGAAGACGACGCTTTCGGACCGGCTGTTGCATCGCACCGGCACCATCGCCACGCGCGACATGGAGGCGCAATTGCTCGATTCGATGGATCTCGAGAAGGAACGCGGCATCACCATCAAGGCGCATCCGGTCACCATGCGTTACAAAGCCAAAAACGGCGAGACTTACGAGCTGAACCTGATTGATACGCCGGGGCACGTGGATTTTTCCTACGAAGTGTCGCGCAGCTTGAGCGCGTGCGAAGGTGCGCTGCTCATCGTGGACGCGGCGCAGGGCGTCGAGGCACAGACCGTCGCCAATGTGCACCTGGCAATGAAGCAGAATCTCACCATCATCCCCGTCATCAACAAAATTGACCTGCCGCATGCGAATGTCCCGGAGACCCGGCAACAGCTCGAGGATATTCTGGCGATTCCCGGCGACACGGCGATTCTGGCCAGCGCCAAAGAGGGGATTGGCATTGATGAAATTCTGGAGGCGATCATTGAGCGCATTCCGGCGCCCAAGCCGACGGGCGCGCCGTCGGTGCAGGCACTGGGCTTCGATTCTTATTTTGACACTTACAAGGGCGTCGTCACGCACGTGCGCGTGTTCAACGGCGAATTGAAGGCGGGAATGCACGTGAAACTGTTGCACTCCGGCAAAAACGTGGAGATCAAGGAAGTCGGCAGTTTCAATCCCAAACCTTACGTGCGCGAGAAATTGGAAGTGGGCGAGACGGGTTATTTCACCGCGAACATCAAAAGCCCGAAAGAAGTGAAGATGGGCGACACGGTGACAGACGCGCGGAATCCTTCGCCAGTGCTGGCGGGGTTCAAGGAGATTCATCCGATGGTGTTCAGCGGGATTTATCCAATCAACACCGGCGATTACGAGCATCTCAAGGCGAACATGGGCAAGTTGCAGTTGAACGACTCGGCGTTTGTTTATCAGTCGGAAACGTCGGTCGCGCTCGGCTTCGGTTTTCGTTGCGGGTTTCTCGGTTTGTTGCATCTGGAAATTGTGCAGGAACGGTTGCGCCGCGAATACGGCATGGACATCATCGCGACGTATCCGAGCGTGGTGTATCGCGTGACGATGAGCGACGGCGTCGTGAAGCAAATTGACAACCCGGCGTTTTTGCCGGAACCGAATTACATCCAGAAAATCGAGGAGCCGATGGTCAAAGCCTTTGTGATTTGCCCGAACGAAAACATCGGCGACATGATGGCGTTGATTTCCGAGAAGCGCGGCGCGGTGGACCAGACGGAAACGCTGGACGCGCGGCGGGTCATGCTTACGAGCCTGTTGCCGTTGAATGAGATTTTGATAGATTTCCATGACCGCATCAAAAGCATGACGCGCGGTTACGGTTCGATGGATTACGAACACGCCGATTATCAGGAGTCGGCGATGGTGAAGCTCGACCTGCTCGTGAACAACGAGTCGGTGGACGCGTTTTCGTGCATCGTGCATCGCGACAAGGCGGAGGGCAGGGGACGCGCGCTCGCGGCCAAACTCAAGGAAGTCATCCCGCACCAGCAATATCAGGTCGCGATTCAGGCGGCCATCGGCGGAAAAATTGTCGCGCGGGAAACGGTCAGCGCCTTCCGCAAGGATGTGACGGCGAAATGTTACGGCGGCGACATTACGCGCAAACGCAAACTTCTCGAAAAACAAAAGGAAGGCAAAAAACGCATGAAAGCGTTCGGCACGGTCAATATCCCGCAGGAAGCATTCATCGAGGTGCTCAAAGCATGAACAAAAGTCGAGGGTCGAGAGACGAGAGTCGAGGGCTTGACGGCATCTCGCGTTCGGTCTTGATTTCCTGCTCTCGACTCTCGACTCTCGTCTCTCGACATATTTTATGATAATCCGCTGGTTCTTTTCCTCAACCGTCCGCCAGGCATGCGCGATACGGAAGCACGTGCACCATTTGCTGTGCGCGCAACGCGATGTCCTCACGCCACCGGCGATTGGCGGAGTGACCCTGGCGATGAATGCGCTGCAGGCGGCCCTCGCGGAGGGAGCGAACATAGGGAAAATTCGGATCAAGATGGACGAGCTTGAGTTCGCCGCGAACAAGTGGCTCAAGACGTATCCAAACGCCATGTGGCGTGAAAATGTCGAAGTTATTCTCGTGGCGGTGGCGGTGGCGATGGCCATTCGCACGTTTTTCCTGCAACCGTTCAAAATCCCCACCGGCTCGATGCAACCGACGCTCTTCGGGGTCACCTCGAAAAACTATCTCCCGTACGTTGGCCAGCCCGGCGACCCGAACTTCAAAATCCCGACCAATGGGGAACGAATCAAGGAATGGTTTGAAGGCATTTCGTACATTCATGTCGTCGCGGACACTGATGGCGAATTGCAGGCGGTTGAACCGCCGGTCCGGTTTTTGATTTTCAACATCAAGCAAACGATCTGGATTGGCGGCCAGTCGCAGACGATCTGGTTTCCGCCCGACTACGGCGAGCAAAGCTTGCAGATGCGCGCCGGACTGCGGACGCACGCGGATTTTGGCGAAGGACAAAAATGTCAAAAGGGCCAGGATGTGGTGAAAATTCAAGTTGCTGCGGGCGATCATCTGTTTGTGGACCGGCTTAGTTATAATTTTCGCAAACCGCAACGCGGGGAAATCATTGTTTTCGCAACGGCGGGAATCCCGGAAGAACGCCGGGAACCTTTCCGGGTCCCGGGCGACCAGTTTTACATCAAGCGCCTCGTGGGATTGGGCGGCGAGACGCTCTCGTTGGCCCCGGATTACGAAGTGGTGGGCGCATCGCAATTCGGCGGCGGGGGTGTGCCGGTCGGACATCTCCTGGTGAACGGCCAGCCGCTGTCCGCCTCCACGCCGCATTTCGAAAATCTTTACTCATTTTCCGGTGTGCCGCCGGGAACCAAGACCCTCCCTTACCAGGAAAACCAGTACTACGGCCATGCGCTGATCAACGAACTGGGGCCGGGTCGTGAATTTCAAGTGGCCACCAATCATCTTTTTGTCATGGGAGACAATACGATGAACAGTCTGGACTCGCGGTTTTGGGGCGATTTCCCGGCAGCGAGTTCCATCGGCAAATCCTTTTTTGTTTACTGGCCCATCACCAAACGGTTCGGTTGGGGAAATCAATAACCCGCGCAAGGCAAAATGAACGCCGCGAACAGCGAAACGGTTTTAATCACCGGCGCGTCGTCGGGAATCGGGCTGGAATTGGCGCGGTGCTTTGCGGCGGACGGATGTCGTCTGGTGTTGCTCGCCCGCAACACCGAAGCGTTGGAAACTCTGGCCAAAGAATTGCGTCAGGCGCACAAAATTGAAGCACTCGTTTTAACCGCCGATCTTTCCCTGCCCGAAACTCCGGCGCACATCTTCAAGGAATTGCAGGGCAGGGGAATCAGGGTGGACGTTTTGGTCAACAACGCCGGATTTGGCGCGAACGGGGCGTTTGCCGGGTTGCCGCTCCAATGGCAACTCGAAATGATTCAAGTCAACATCACCGCGCTCACGAACCTGACGGGGTTGTTTCTTCCGGGCATGATCGAACGCCGGCGCGGCGGCGTGCTCAACGTCGGTTCGCTGGCCGGATTCCTGCCCGGCCCCGGCATGGCGGTTTATTACGCAACCAAAGCCTACGTGCTTTCATTCACCGAGGCGCTGGCGGAAGAACTCGCCGGCGCTGGATTGACGGTGACGGCGCTTTGTCCCGGTCCAACCTCAACCAATTTCGGCAACGTCTCGCACGGCCAAAAAATGCGGCGGCTTAATACGCCCAAAATGCCGGCGGCAGCCGTTGCGCGCCACGGCCATCGTGCTTTTCGCAAAGGAAGATTGCTGGCCATTCCCGGCTGGCAATACCATTTTCTTGTTTTTCTGGTTCGAATCATGCCACGTTGGTGCGTGCGTAAAATGGCCGGACTATTCAACAGCACAAAGGAATAAGCCCGAAGCTTTAGCCGCGACGCGGCATGACGTGCCGGGTTACGACGGTGTTGCCGTTCACAAAAGAAAAATCTCTGTGAATAGTCCCATCGGGTGCAATGGAACACTGTATCTAGGCGACTGCCTAAACCGGTGGAGCGCGCCTGTCCCAGGCGCAGCACGCCCGAAGCAAAGATACGGTGGAATTAGGATGAACGTTCCCGGGGTTTCGACCCGCTGCGGCTGGGACTCCGATAAATCGCGAGCAGGCAGTCGCGCTCCAGATACAGTGTCAAACTGCACCCGTCCCATCGGCAACTCATATTGCGACTATGGGGGGGGGAAGTACATGCGCCTTCGCACGTTCTGGCGGACGCGGGGCGTCCGCCAGTCGCACGACAGCAAAGGATGAACCATTCGGTTCGTTTGCGCGCACCACAAATGTTTTCCGCGAGGGCACGAAAAACTGCGCCCGGGGCGGGCGCGCTCCCCAAATCCAACTGCATCGTTCCGGTTAAAGTCAATCCCACAGGGCAGGGTGCTTGCTTAATTATCAACGACTTACACATGTTCTCGGTTACTAGTCTCCAGTTACTATCAGTTAACTAACAACGGCTTACACACGTTTTTGGTTTCCATGCCCGGCTACCAGGCCGGTTACCAGTAACCAAACACACCTTTAAGTTAAACTATTAGTGGACACAAGAATTACAAACAGAACTTTATTATATTGAATATCAGCGGCTTAAATTTGATTCTTGACCACTGTCCCGTTCTTAAATATAGTCGCACAATGTTTGTTATATTTAATTCAGGTACAATCCTGTTGACGGCGCGCCAACCATCCGCTTTATTAGCCAACGATGAAAGTTCGTCTATACATCATGTTTGTACTGGCTGGCCTTGGCCTGGCGATGCCTGTCTTTGCAATGGATCGCTGGGAAGCGCTTTCCATGATTGAAAGCGGCAACAACGATCACGCCATCGGGTTGGTTGGTGAAATTTCCCGCTTCCAAATCCGGCCCGAGCTTTGGCCGGGCGGAAATCCGCATAATCCGGAGCAGGCGCTGACCGCCGCACAAAAAACCATGATTCCGCGCCTGAATCAATTCGAACGCAACCACAAGCGCCAGCCAACGGACTTTGAATTTTACGTCCTGTGGAACGCGCCGTGGGTGGTGGATCATCCGAGCGCCGTCGTCAAGGAACGCGCCCAGCGGTTCGTAAATCTTGTCCAGAGTTGATTTTTTCAGCCGTCTCGTAAATCTTCAGGTACTCATCAACGGTTTGATTCCAGGAAAAATCCGTCTTCATGGCGTTTTGACGATAACGCCGTAACAAACCGGGTTGCTGATAAAGCGCCAGGGCTTTCCGAATCGCCTTGGCCAGAGCACGGGCGGAGTATTCGCGGAATTTGATTCCATTGGCGCGCGCCGCATCCTGCGAAAAATCAATCACGCTGTCATCCAGACCGCCAACGGCGCGGACGATGGGAATCGTGCCGTAACGAAGGCTGTACATCTGGTTCAGGCCACTCGGCTCGAAACGTGACGGCATGATGTAAAAATCGCACCCGGCTTCGATCCGGTGCGACAAGCCTTCGTCGTAGCCGATGTGAACGGCCGCTTGGGACGGAAAACGGCGGGACAGTTTGTGATAGCCGAGCTCAAAAGCCGGCGAGCCGCTGCCGAGCAAAACGAACTGGATGTCTGCGCTCAACATTTCTTCGAGCGCGCCCAATTGGATGTCCACGCCTTTTTGTTCGGCGAGCCGTGTAATGGTGCCGAACAGCGGTGCGTCCGCCGCCACCGGCAAACCCAGTTCCTTTTGCAATTCGATCTTGTTCTTCCGCTTGCCCGCCAGCCGCGTCGCGGAATAGGGATGTTTGAGAAACGGATCGTGCAGGGTGTTCCATTCCTCGTGATCCACGCCGTTGAGAATTCCGAAAAGCCGGTCCTGCCGCTGGCGCAATAATCCGTCCAGTCCGCACCCGAATTCCTCCGTCGTGATTTCGCGCGCGTAACGCGGACTCACCGTCGTAATCGCATCGGCAAACGCGATTCCGGCCTTGAGGCAATTCAATTGTTTGTAAAACTCCGCGCCTTCAATTGTGAAAAATTCTTCCGGCAAATTTGTCAGCGCGAATGCGGCTGCCGGAAAAGTCCCCTGATAAGCGAGATTGTGAATCGTCAGGCACACCGGCGGCGGATTCCCCCACCCTTCCCCGCGCCGCTGGTGCAGCATCAATGCCGGCACCAGCCCGGCCTGCCAGTCGTTGACGTGAACGACGTCCGGCCGCCACGGCAGATAACGCGCCAGATTCGCGACGCACTTTGAAAAGAAAATGAATCGTTCGGCATTGTCCGGGTAACTGACGTGGTTCTCCAGGTAAATGCCGGCGCGTTGATAGAATTCCGGCTGGTCAACGAAATAAATCGTTGGTCCTTTTTCAACTTCCAGCGACCACAATTCCGCCTGCACCGGCTGCGCGCCCAACGGCAAATTGAATTGCCAGTCCACGCGGCGCATGGCCGGGAATCGCTCGTGGATGCCCTGGTACAGCGGCGTGACGATGCACACTTCATGGCCCGCGCGCGCCAGTGCCTTGCCCAGCGCGCCAACCATGTCCGCCAGCCCTCCGGTTTTGGAATACGGATGGACTTCGCTGCTGGCCAGGAGGATTTTCATAAACCGCGGCCGCAAAAGCGCGCCGGTGAATTGAATGACGAATGACTAAATCCGAATGACGAAAGAATTGTCAAAACCCCAATGACGAAGGAAGTTCGAGCGCACCATTTTTGGATTTCACTAATTCGGCATTCTTTAGTCATTAGCGCTTCGTCATTAGGACGTGTCTTCAAAATCGGTTTACCGTGTCAGCGCCGGAGGCGCGCAAGCAAGTAGCCCACGGTGAACCCGTGGGTTTGGCCGTCGAAAAAATCAAGCCCCGGCAGGGGCGGCAGAAAACCGGCGTTAAAACGTTTCTTTCGCCCCGTTCCGGGGCTTGGACGGTTTGCGGTTGGCAGCCCACGGTTTCACCGTGGGCTACTATCGGTCGCTGCTCCGCAGTTACAAATGGATTTTGAAAACACGCCTTGGTCATTTTTTCTTGTGCTTCAAACGTGAATGCGCTCCGTCTTCAAATACGGTTGCAGCGCTTTTGGAATCAGCACGCTGCCATCGGCTTGCTGGTGCGTTTCAATCAGCGCGACAAACAATCGCGCCAGTGCCGTGCCGCTGCCGTTGAGGATGTGCGGGAATTTATTTTCACCGTTCTCGGCCTTGAACCGCAGATTCATCCGGCGCGCCTGGAAATCCTCGCAGTTCGAGCAGCTCGACACTTCGAGATAACTCCCCTGCCCCGGCGCCCACACCTCGATGTCGTAGGTCTTCGCGCTCGCAAAGCCCATGTCGCCCGTGCACAACAACACCACGCGGTAATGCAGACCAAGCAATTGGAGCACGCGCTCCGCGTTCGCCACCATTTTCTCCAACTCATCGTAGCCGTGCTCCGGTTTCACAATCTTGATCAATTCAACCTTGTCGAACTGATGCACGCGAATCATGCCGCGCGTGCCGACGCCCGCCGCGCCCG